>NZ_JALY01000215.1:0-14386 GCF_002924615.1 Petrotoga halophila DSM 16923
GGGAAATTCTAGGCTCATATTTTAAAAAACGATTTTGTTCTATAAAAGAAGTTTCCACATATGGAGGATTTGAAATTATCAATTCTACTTCTTCAATGTCTTTCAAAAATGGATCTAAGCAATCACCAATTTTAAATTCAACATTGACACCTAATCTCTGAGCGTTGTATTGAGCTACTTTTATCGCAGCTTCTGAAATATCAGAAGCCTGAACCTTAATTTTTGGTAATTGCTTTTTTATCGAGATGGCTATCGCACCAGAACCTGTCCCTATATCAATTACATGTTTTATATTTTTATTTTTTATAAGATTGACTGCTAATATTACTAAATCTTCAGTTTCTATCCTAGGTATTAGTACATTTTCATCTACAAAAAACTCATTTCCTAAAAAAAGAACTTTTTTGGTAATGTATTCTATAGGATACCCTTCTTTAAGATGTTTAAGTAAAAAATCGAAAGTTTGGTGAGAAATTTCTACTTCTGAATCTTTAAGAAAAAAAGATATATCTTTATCTTCAATTTTTGATAATATTTTCAATATACGAAAGGGGGAGATTTTAAACTCCCCCTGAATTTTACTTAATAACTCTGTTATCTTCATTATCTTACCTCAAATTCCCAAAAGATTTCTAACTTCTTCACTCGCCATCTGCGGATCCCAGGGGGGATCAAAGGTAAGTTCGATATCTACATCGTTGATTTGTTCTATTTCTTTTACCTTCTCTTTTGCATTTTCAATTATTAAACCGGCCAAAGGGCACATTGGGGTGGTTAATGTCATCAATATGTGAACGTTATTGTTCTCATCTATATCTACCTTGTATATCAAACCTAATGAAACGATATCGAATCCAATTTCCATATCATAAACCTCTTTCAGAGCATTTATGATTTTATCTTTTTCTATATCAGGCATGAGTAAGCCTCCTTCAAAACATATCAGAATTGAGAATTATTGAAGATTCTTCTTGAAATTTTTGGAATTCAGTTGGTAAAACTTTATCAAAATATTCTTGAGCTTTTTTGTCTTTTAAGTTAAAAATTATTTGGTCTTTTGCTTCTTCAAAAGTTAACTGTTTTTCTGGGTATTTTCGTTCTATTTTTAAAAGAGCATATGTACCGTTTTGCGAATCATACAAAAGAGGCGTTGTAATAAATCCTGGAGGATTGCTTTTTACAGTTTGTACAATCGAATTTGAATCATCTTTAAGATTTATTCTCATAGAGGTAGCTGAATCAGTTTGTTCAAATACTTCATCATATGTGTAATAACCTTCAATAATACGATTGTATGTGTAAGAAGCATCTTCTGTGCTATTGAATATAATTAGCTTTATATCAGCTGCAGGATCAGATTTATAGATGGCTTTGTTATTTTGATATTCCTTTGCAATTTCTTCGTCGGTTACTTCTGCCTCTTGAACAATTTTAGTATAAAGCGCAGCTATAGAATTATTGTATAATGTTGAATAATACGCATCTTCTAAATAATTTGTTTTTGAAGTGTAACCTAAGGCGAGAAGATAATCTTCTATTTCTTCGTCAGGTATTCCAACGTCTTTAAAGGCTTTTGAAAAGTTTTCTTCGATGTTATTCCACGTTTGTTTGCGTTGTAAATCTATGTTTTTTTGTTCGACGAATTGTATAAAAAGAACTTGATTGACTATTTTTAAAGCTTGATCTTCTAAATATGTATTCATGAGTTCAACACCTGTAGCTGTTCTTGTTAAAACAGAATAAAACTCGGGATAAGAATTATAAATATCTGACAAAAGGTAAACTATTTGAGATCTTGATATTAATAGTTCTTCATTAAGTGTTTCTTCATTAACTTTTGCAAAGGTTGCTTGCTCCAATGGTTGATAGATTATTTTTGGATAAAGAATAGTTGAAATTAGAAATACAAAAAATAACAATAGTTGAGCTTTTTTCGTCAAGATATTTGCCTCCTCATAAAATTCCTTCTTCGATGAATCTCTTAATAGGATTAAATGTTTTTCTATGCTCTGATATTATACCATACTTTTTTATGCTTTCAATGTGTTTCCTGGTAGGATAGCCTTTGTGGTTTATAAAGCCATAATTAGGATATATTTCATGTAGTTGATTCATATATATATCTCTTTCGTATTTTGCTACAATAGATGCAGCTCCTATTAAAGGAGATATTTGATCGCCTTTGATTATGCATTCGTAGTTATAATCAAGTTTGAAGAACTTTCCATCGATGATTGAATAATAATCGTTCAGATTTTTTCCCACCACTTTTTGCAATAATTTCATAATTGCTAGTTCAGTCGCCTTGAATATATTTATTTGATCTATTAAATCTGAAGTTGAAAAATTACTATAATATTTAAAATTTTTCGTTATTTGAAAGTATCTTCTCTCTCTTTCTTTTGAAGATAACGATTTTGAATCTCTTCCAATTTTTGCTAATAATTCGCATTCTTTTTTTGATTCTATAACAACAGCCCCCACAAAAACAGGCCCAGCTAATGGGCCTCTTCCAGCTTCATCTATACCAATTATTTTTTTGTACTTATTTAACAAAGCTATTTCAATATTTTCTTGCATATTATCCACCTTTGAAACATACTTTTACTCTTTTTCGTAAGGAACCCCGTCGGCAGCGGGTGCTCTTGTTCTTCCAACAAATCCTCCAACTACGATTATAGTCAAAACGAAAGGCAATAAATTTAGTAAAGCTTTGATTTCTGAAGGAAGAACCATCAAAGTTTGAAGTTGAATATTCATAGCTTCTGCAGCTCCGAAAAGCAAAGCTGCCCACATTGTACCAATAGGATTCCAATTTCCTAATATCATGGCTGCCAAAGCAATGAAGCCTTTTCCGGCTGGCATCTGTTCTTGAAACTGTCCTATATCACCTAGGGCTAGATACATCCCTCCTAATGCAGCGAGCACTCCACTCATTAAAACTCCAAAGTATCTTATCGCCTTAACGTTCACACCTAACGTATCCGCAGCCCTTGGATTTTCACCTACAGAGCGCATTCTTAAACCTAAAGGAGTCTTGTAAAGTAAAAACCACGATCCGATGATGACTACTATAGCAATGTAAAAGAAGGAACTGATTTCTCCGAAGATTTCTCCAATGAAAGGAATATTTTGAATTGCCTCTATTTTTACCGTTGGGATTTTAGCAACAAAGTCTGTTTGACCTTCTTGGCCAAAAATAGGTTTCATTAGAAAACCAGTGAACCCTTGAGCAATCAGAATCAAAGCTGTAGCAGAAACAATTTGATTTGCTGCCCATTCTATGGAAACATAAGCATGAAAGAAGGCCAAAATTAAACCTCCAATCATACCTAAAATCAATCCAATCCAAGGGTTCCCAGTAAGAAAAGTAACAGCCACCCCGATGAAGGCTCCTAATTTCATTATACCTTCTAAAGCAATATTTGTTACGCCGGTTATTTCGCTGTAAACTCCTCCAATTCCAGCAAAAATCAATGGTAATGCAGAAAGAATCGTTAATTTATAAAATAAAGGTGAAGCAAAAGCAGTAAAAATAGCTTCAAACCAATTCATTCTTCTTCACCACCTTGAATTGTTTTTGGTGATTTTTTCTTTCCAAGTTGAGTAGCTTTCATGATCCAGGTTCTTATGATTCTATCTGCAGCGACAAAGTATATTATTATTCCTTGTATAACAACAATAATATCATCTGGTACCCCTATAGTTTGCATTGCATTTGAACCAGATCTCAGGGAGGAGATGAGGAAAGCAGCAAAAATAATCCCTATAGGATTGTTTTGGCCGATCAATGCAATAGTTATTCCATCAAAACCTCTATCGCTTGTGAATGCTCCAAAAATCCTATGATGGACAGACATGACTTCTAAAGCCCCAGCCAAGCCAGCCAAAGCTCCTGAAATAGCCATTGTTAGTACTATATTTTTACTTATCGATATACCTCCATATTCTGCTGCATATGGATTGAAACCTACGGCTTTAACTTCGTAGCCGGTTGTTGTTTTCTCCAGTATTATATAAATAGCAATTGCAGCGACTATGGCTATTAAGATACTAGAGGGAATTGTAGATGCTTGGACTGTTAATAGCGCAGGAAGTTGAGCACTTTGTGCAATTTCAGGGGATTTTGGAACGCCTGCGCCTACAGCAAATGGTCCGGCTACCAGATAATTGGTAATATGATAAGCTATCCAGTTCAACATTATGGTACTTATAACTTCATGAGCACCAGTTTTAGCTTTAAGCCAACCGGCTATAGATGCCCAAAAGGCTCCTCCAGCCATACCAGCAACAATGGTCAAAGGTATTGCAACAGCAGAGGGGACATTGCCTAAGTTCAGACCTACCGCTACCGCCATTATCCCTCCCATGGCCATTTGACCTTCGGCACCTATATTGAAAACTCCAGCTCGAAATCCAAAGCCAACTGCTAAACCAGTAAGTAACAAACTAGTCATTTTTGTTATATTGTCAGCCCAGGAAAGCCTGCTGCCAACCGCTCCTTTAATCATGGCTCCATAGGCTTTTAAAGGATTTTGACCTATGGCTAATATTATAATTGCTGCAATTAAAAGTGAAACTACAACTGCTAAAAAAGGTACTAGAAAAGACATCCATCTTGATTTCATAAGTTTTGAGGAAGAAGTCACTTTATTAGCGCCTCCTATTTATAGACTTTTAATTTCTCCAGCCTCTTCCATTAATTTTACTTCATCCAAACTCTTTCCTGCCATCATTAAACCGATCTCTTCTATTGTTAATTGACCATTTTCAAATTCACCCATAGATTTTCCTTCATACATAACCATTATTCTATCAGATAAAGACAAGATTTCTTCGAGTTCCATGGATATCAGTAAAATAGCCACTCCTTCTTGTCTCAAATGTATCAATTCTTTGTGGACGTATTCTATTGCTCCTACGTCTAATCCTCGTGTAGGTTGGGAAACGACTATAAATTTAGGTGAAGTGCCAATTTCTCGCGCGATGATAACTTTTTGTTGGTTTCCACCAGATAAGTTTCCTGTATATATATCAATCTCAGGTGGTCTAACATCAAACTTCTCTATGAGGTCTTTCGAAAAATCTCTTATATCATCAAGTTTTAGGAATCCTCTTTCTGAAAATTGTGGTTTGTCATGAGAACCTAAAATCAGATTAAAATAATTTGGGAATTCATGAACCATTCCTCTTTTTTGTCTGTCTTCAGGTACATGAGCTATGCCTAGCTCCCTTAATTCTTTTACAGATAAATTTGTAACCTCTTTACCTTGGAAATAGAACTTACCACTTTCGATTTTTCTAAGGCCAGTTAAGGCTTCAGCAAGTTCAGACTGTCCATTTCCTGCAACTCCAGCTATTCCTAGAATCTGGTTTTTTCTAACTTCAAAGTTAAGGCCTCTTACAGCATCTAACTTTCTATTGTCTTTTATCCACAAGTTTTCAACTTTCACTAGTACTTCTCCAGGTTCTATTCTTGGTCGATCTATACTTAGAACAACTTCTCTTCCAACCATCATATTTGCCAATTCTGTTTCGTTTGTGTCCGAAGTCTTTACGTTACCAGTAACCTTTCCAAGTCTCATAACGGTGATATTGTCGCTTATCTCTAACACTTCTTTCAATTTGTGACTTATAAAAATAATCGTCTTACCATCTTTTCTTAAACTTCTTAGTATTTCAAATAGCTCTTGGGTTTCCTGAGGGGTCAAGACGGCAGTAGGTTCGTCGAGTATTAATATGTCTGCGCCTCTATAAAGCGTTTTAATTATCTCCACTCTCTGCTGCATGCCTACAGGAATATCTTCGATTTTTGCCTCTACATCAACCTTGAGTCCATACTTTTCAGACAGTTCCTTTACGTCTTTTTTTGCTTTTTTAAAATTAAAAGTAATGCCCCTTTTGGGTTCACTTCCTAAAACAACGTTTTCCGCAACTGATAAATTTTCAACGAGCATAAAATGTTGATGAACCATCCCTATACCATTATCTATAGCATCAGAAGGACCTTTGATATCAACTTTTTTTCCTTTTATATAAATCTCACCGCTAGTAGGTTGGTATAAACCATAAAGTTGATTCATCAAAGTAGTTTTTCCGGCACCATTTTCACCTATTAATGCATGTATTTCTCCTTTTTTTACTTTAAATGTGACTCTATCGTTTGCAACTACCCTTGGGAATACTTTAGTTATCTCTTTCATGTATACTGCATAATCATTTAACTCTTCTTGGATATTTTCGGTTTGAGGCATTTGTAACCTCCTTTCAACTTTAGAAATAAAGGTTTTAATAAACTTTAAAAAAATAATCTACAAAATAGGCGGGATTTTATCCCGCCTCATATTGGAATAAATAAGATATCTTAATATTAGAATGGAAAAACTATATTACTTGCATTGAAAGAACCTAATTCAGCTTCGTTTTGAGGAATATTGATTTTTCCTTCCTTAGCCAGGGATTGTAAATATGCTAATTCTGCTATAACTTCGTTTGGTATAAGTCCCTTGGTGTATTTCATTGGAGAGATTCCAACACCGTCATCAACTATTCCTAAGTTGTTGTGTCCTGCTTGAAAATATCTAGCTGACAAAGCTGAGTTAATACCTTCAAAAGTAGCTACATCAATCTTTTTCGTAATACTGAGTAATACGTAACCTGGTGCCATATAGTCTTGATCCACGTCCACTCCAATGGCAAAGTAACCTTCACCTTTTTCATAATATTTATCTATAACTTGTTGTAAAGGAGCATCCGCTGGTAAACCATAGAAAGACATTCCGGTTTCTTTTGCAGCATCGATGACGCCATTTCCTGTTGCACCAGCACATGCGAAGACTATATCTGCACCGTTGTCATACTGAGAAAGGGTTAACTGTTTCCCTTTTGCTGGATCTTCAAAACTGGCAGCGTAACCGATTAAAACTTGAACATTTGTACCATGAATTTGGTTGTAGGCTTCAACTCCTGCTCTGTAACCTATTTCGTATCTTTTGACTGGAGGAATTTCCAAACCACCAACAAAACCTATTTTACCTGTTTTGGTCATGGCAGCAGCGACGTACCCGCCTAAGAATCCTGCTTCATGTTCTTTAAAGGTGTAAAGGGCTAAATTGTTTGGAATCGTTTGACCTGGAGATGGCTCTATATCTATTCCTATAAAAAATGTATCGGGATATTGAGCAGCGATATTAAATAAAGCATCTGCCATCATAAATCCAACCCCAATTACTACATCTCCTCTTTGAGCGGCGTTGGTTAAATTTGGAATGTAATCAGTTTGTTCCTTGGATATAATTATTTCTCCTTCAACATTAGGAAGTTGTTCCATAGCCATTTGTACTCCTGCCCAAGTGCCATCGTTGAATGACTTATCTCCTAAACCGCCAACATCAGTTACCATAACAACTTTTAAGGCAAAAGAACTTACAAACATTAAACTGATTAAACTAAGAACTAACAACTTTTTCATGTTTTTCTACCTCCTTTAGGTAAATTTATTTGTTCCTTTGATAGTGTAAGTATCTCAAAAACAGAAGTGAAGTTAAAATTAACAAAATTATTCCGAAAATATAGTTGATAGTGTAATCAACAGTGTGGATAATAGGATATCCAGTTTGACTGAAAACTTCAAGCGGAGTTACTTTTATAAAACTAAGAATGCTTAGGAAATACATGGATATTAAAGAAATATATTTTACGAATTTCTCTTCAAAAATTACAAGAATCGTTAAACTTAAGAAAAACAAAAGAAAGATTTTCGTACCAAAAACAGTGTTATAGGCTTTTAAATTTATTTTGTCGACCTTTTCAACGTCAAAAAAAGAATATAAAGTTGGCAACAATGGATCAATGAGATCAGTAGATCGTAGGAGTTGGTTTGAAGTATCCATGAATTTCGATTCGAATTCGGCATCTGAAAATTTTAAAACATCATGAACTTGAACCTTTAACGTATCTACCTCATTATAAATATTCTTTTCGGTAATTTCTGATGAGTTCACAAAATCAGTAACCTCTTTTGAAAAGTCAAGCGGTATACCTCGATAATTTTCTACTTTGTCAATTTTCAAGCCGTCCCTATTCGTTTGAACGGATGAACCTTGTAGATTTGATAAAACTTGTGAATTCAAAAGATCATCCAAAAAGGATGCAAAAGTCGATCTATAAAAAGTATTAACCTTGGAATATTCACTTCCTAAGTGGGAGTTCAAACTGGATATAGTTTTATGTAAAGGAGCGTGTGGGTAAGCAACAACATCGTTCAATAGCTGGGTTTCGAAAGTAGAGTTATCAAACTGAGTATTTTTTTCCATCAAAAGATCATAAGAATAGTATGATGGGACGAACAGAGTAAGCAGCACTAAAAAAAAGATAGAAAAGTTTATAACTTTTTCTGTAAACTTAATCTTTTTTCCGATACTTTTGAAGAGCAAAACGGCTAAAAACAAAAACACAAAAGTTACTATATAACTTCCATAGATGAAAGAAGATACTGTATCTTTTATCGGATTGTAGAATGCTAAAAGGTATACAAATTCAACGCCAAATATGCTTAAGACTGTTACCCAAAGATATTTTCTTAAAAATAAGAATGTTACAAGAATCAAAGCGGCATAAATGATAATTCTTATAAAAGAAATATTAACCCCATGCCTTCCTTCCTCAATAAACATTTGGGTAACTTGTTGTATTTGTTCGTTGGTTTCATTTATTAGTGAATTGACATAATTGTAAGAGAGTTGATCTATGGCAATTTGGAGTGGTCTTCCCGTTGTGCCTGATTGAGCAAGTTGTTGAATACCATGTTCCAAACTCTCTTTATTTTCTAATATTATCTTATTGTATTCAGGGTTAGTTTCTCCTTCATATATGTAAAATCTTTTATCTAAGATTTCTGCGTCAGATTCAAACCTTTGAATATCTGTAAATGGAGCGGTATCAACAATTCCTAAAGAATATATAATAACATTGCCGAAGTAAGTTAAAGCATCATTCTCTAAAGATCTTGTATAATCTTGAACAGTAGCAAAATAGGCGGGCATCGATCTTATCATTTCTTGAGTAATTTGTTCACCCGAAAGATCTGATTGCACATACACTAAAAACCCGGCCAAAGCCAATTTTTCTTCGATTGTTGTAAATTGAGACTGAACATTGTCGTATATCTGAGATAGATAAGTTTGGACATTTGTAGGCCTATCAACGTATTCGGCGCTACCTATCATTTGAGTTCTATAAAATCTATATAAGCCTAGATTACTAAGTTCTTGAAAAAAAGAATCGAATTCTTCGTTTGAAACACTTCCCTCTTCATTGTAGGTCTGAATAAGAGTCGTAAAAAGATCTCCAACCGCTTCAACATCGATCGTAAAAGCTGTTAAAGAAAAAATGACTGTAATTAATAAAATGGCTAATTTCTTCATCTCTATCCTCCAAATCATTATAATGTATTGTAAAGCAATAAATATAGATTGATTTTATTATAACATTTTTTTTTTAATTGTTCAACAAGAGAATTTCTGAATTATACTTGGTTATTAGCCATTATTTCTATTTAAAAGCGATTACAGTAAGTTAAGAGCTTTTTCACTGAGAAATTAAAATAATTAAATGTTGATTGAGAAAATCTGATATGGTAAAATAATCTTATAAACAACTTAGACGAGGTGAGATTCCTTTCCTAACTTATGTATTTTGTGTTCTCCTACCTGCTACCAGATATTCATTTGTTCATATTTAATTTATTCTACCCGTACTTTTTAGAAAAGAACCTTAAATTTTTTATCTCACATAGTAACTCATTCTTAAGGATGGCTTTCTACGAAACATTTAATCATATTTTTATTTCTATGTCAACATCAATTAGAGGTGTTTAGATCTAATTAGAGTTATTCTAAGTCATTTATTTTTGATTAAAATTAAAAAACTTAACTTTTCTTAATTTATATAAATAAAAAATTTAAAAAGGGTGTAGTTTTTCCTACACCCCTTTTGTATGTTCGCTTAATTACATTACTATTCTGAAACATTCGTTCCATTTATTTGGACGGCTCAAAAGAAAACAAAAATTATTTCATGAGCTTCTTTTGTAATTATATTATGAAGTTAGGAGTTATAAAAATACTTCAATATCCTCTACCCTAACAGCTTTGTATGGGCTTACTTCCAGGGTTCCTTCATGGGATAATTCCTTAAGCTTATCGTGCAATTCTCTATCCCAATCGGTACCCACTACTTTCCAATTTTCTTCATATTCTGGGGTAAGCACACCATTTTTTACTTCTATTATATACTTTTCTATGAGTTTTCTAAGATCTCCTCCGCTTATAGCCGAAAAGTCAGGATGATCTTCGGTTCTGCCAAGAAGCTTTGGCAGTTGTTCTCCTTTTTCAAATATTGGACCATAGGTCAAAAGTTGGGTATTTGCTCTATAATTGTTGACTGCCAATGTTAATACATCGTTACCTTGTATAGGTGTACCATCGATTTTTCTTAAATTTACTATCCTCTGACCCACTGGTTTTGAAACATCGATCTCGTAATAAACCCCTTTAAACATATCATAATTATAACCCGGAATTTTTTGGTTGAAAGAAATAGTTAAATCTCCAGGTTGGTATTGATTGTAATAAGAAGCCGACCATTCCATATATTTCTTCAACTGCTTTCCTGTTATTTCTAGTACATACAAAGTATTGTCGTATCTATAAATTAAAGAAATGTCTGATCTTTTTATAGGACCTTCTTTTATATTTGCATCCGATCTAAAAGCTGCAGAAGCTGATACATCTATTTTTTCACCTATCACTTGTTCCCCATAATACATTTGAACGGAATTTATCAAATCTATCATAGCGGTGGGTTGTATGTATACTTGTGGGATACCTTTTATTTCATCTGGAGGAACTAAAGGTCCGCCTTTTAATTCTCCTATTATCTCGTTAGCATAGTCTAAAGCCTTATAATGAAAAGGTTGAAGCTTTTTCTCCAATTCACTGTCTGGTGGTACTGTTCCAGTAGCAGCTTTTACATCGTAATTAGCGGAACTTTTATCAACTATTACGTACTTATCTCCTTCCTTCTGGAGTTCCAATACCACTTGTGATAACGTCTGCCCCCATTTTCCGGGTTCCACAATTAAAGTTCCGTTGAGCTTCACTTCTTGCGTAATGTCATTTTTTTGTTCATCAATAATCTTACCATTAAATACTTTATACAACTTTCCATTATAATAGTAAGTTTCAGCTATTTTTTCATGGAAATGACCCGCAATAACAACATCTAAATCAGGTGTCGCCTCTAGAATATCTATAACCCCAGAACCATAGGTCCCATATTCTTCTTCGATTCCCATATGAAAAGCTCCCACAATCACGTCAACTTGTCCTTTTAATTGTGCAACTGCTACTCTCACCTCATCCACAGGATCAACCACAATGTAATCCTGCAAATTTGCAGCGTCCCATTTTACTATGTTAGGAGTAACCATACCTATTATTCCAACTTTTATTCCATTCCCTGTGGTAACTATTTTATAAGGGGCAGCTAACCTTGTTCCATCGGGGTTATAAACATTGCCACACAAAACACTATTAGGATTATCATCCACTGGCATGAATTGTCTCATAATCTTTTTAAGTGTTGGGACCCCATAGTTAAACTCATGATTACCTAAAACCCATGCATCATAACCTATTTCATTCATAGCAAAAATCATGGGATGTATGGCATCTTCTAAAAAAATGTTTGAAAGGTTTTCTTGGATTGTATCTCCATTGTCAATCAATATAGTTCCTTCAGGATTTTCACTTCTCAACTCATTTATGATCGAATAGACTTGTGCAATACTTCCACTATAATTAGGTTGGTTTAAGGCATAATCATAAGGTAAAAAGCGTCCATGCAAATCTGAAGTTGCTAAGATTTGTACTTCTATCGTCTCAGCAAAAAACAACGAGAATACACTCAAAAGCAACACCAACGCTAAAATAGCTCTTTTTAACATAAAATCACCCCTTTGCATTAAGTTTTTCACTAAAAAAGAAGTTAAAAAAAACGAAATACCAAACAAGAGTTAAAAGTGCTACTTAAAATGAATCTAAAAGGGGTGTAGTTTTTTCTTACACCCCTTTTTGTTTGTTTACTTAACTTGATCTAATTCTATCAATCTCTCTTGGGAAGTATAATCTTCTATAGTTCCCAAGTGAGCAATGTATTCACGTAAAGCATCCGCATCTCTAAAGTATGTATCATAACCAGGTTTACCTGCAAGCATTGTGTAACCGTCTCCACCCGAAGCCATATAGTTGTTGGTAACAACCTTATAAGTTCTGTTCAAATCTATAGGCTCACCGTTTATTTTTACGTTTGTAGCTTTTCCACCTTTTATTTCTGCAGTTAGCCCTGCAACATGTAACTTAGCTCCTTGGCCATCAGGAATTTTAGCAGCATAATTTAAAACATCCATTATGTCTTTCCCAGTCAACTCTAAAATGTACAATGTGTTTCCAAAAGGTAAAACAGTCAATATGTCTCTGTAGGTTATATCTCCTGCTTCAATAGAAGCTCTTATCCCGCCACCGTTCATTAAAGCAACATCCGCACCTGTTTTCCAAATCATACTATCCGTTATAAGGTTGCTTAGATTCGTTTCATCACTTCTAGCATGTTCCCCATCGAGATATACTTTTGTTTCTTCAACAACCTCATTCAAAGCCTCTGATCCAAGTTGATAAAAAGCATCTGTAAACATTTTTATGAAAGGATCTTCGGGGATATCAGATGTTAGTGGAATTACTTCTCCTCTCCAATCTACTATCCTACCATCATCAATCCATAAATCTATTCTCCCAATGTTCTCTGCGTTATCACCAGCTTGTGCTACTATAACATTATTAATTACTACAGGTGTTTCTAACAAGGTGTGAGTATGCCCGTCTATTATAATATCTACTCCAGATATATTTTCAGCTAACTCATCTGAGGTAGTGAACTCAACAGGCAAGTAGGGTCTTCTTCCATCTGCATAATAACCTAAGTGTCCAAGGACTATAACTACATCGGCTTTTTCTTGGACTATTGGAAGATATTTCTTTAAAGTCTCTTCTGCATCCACAATTGTATTCTCGCCTAAATAAATTGGTTCTAAAACTTTCGTTTGTTCAGTAACAAGACCTATAATTCCAACTGAGAAATCACCATAGTCTTTTATGATGTACGGTTCAAAAATTGGTCCTCCATGTTTTTCATCGACAAAATTTGCTCCTAAGAATGGAAATTGTGCTACTTCATATTGTTTCTCAAGCACTTCAAAAGGTTTATCGAATTCGTGATTACCCAAAACCATAGCATCCAAACCCATATAATGTAAAGCCAAAAAGTCAGGAACTGCATCCAACTGATCAGATTCTGGAATCCCTGTATTTACATCACCAGCATGTAGGAAAAGTACTGCTCCACCTTCCTTAGCCACTTCTTCTCTTGCTTGATTTATCAGGGTAGCTGCCCTGGCAAATCCTCCACCATCTTCCGTTCCCCACACATGTGCGTGAGTATCGTTCATGTGGAAAATTACTAAGTGATTAGGCCCTGCAAATACCGATAAAACTAAAACCATAACAACTAAAATGCCTAAGACTCTTTTCATTTTGTTCCCCTCCTTTTTTACCTTTATTAGACACTTTAGAAATTCTAAAACATGCATTGTAACCAACTCTTAATACCTTTAATATTATACTTTTGCCTCCTCACTGTATAATTTATTCGATACCACATTTTTATTATCTCGTAAGCAGGTCATTCAATTGTCATTATACGGTAACTCTTCTCAACTCTACTTCGATTTCGTCTACTCTGATTATATGAAAGAACATTCCGAATTTAAGTATCTCCTCGATTTAATCGATTGGTCCGTTATCCCAGATTTCAGTAATAAGATGGGCAGAACAGGGTACTCCCGTCGGGCTTTACTTAAAGCTATCTTCGTTCAGAAAGTTAAGGGGTTTACAGTAAGGGAGTTGATTCACTTCCTTAAGAGTAACCCTTCCTTCGCTAAATGCATCGGTTTCGATCCTATTATCAATTACGTTCCTTCTGAAGCTACTTTCTCTTCTTTTAAGGAGGAGTTTGGTCCTTCTTATTTGGATAAGGTTATCGTTTTTACCGTCCTTAAAGGCATCAAAGAGGGGATCTTTGATACCAGTTATCTTGTTGTTGATTCTTACCCCATTATCTTTAATTCTTTCTTCAACAACAAGAAGAGTCACCGTAAATTCAAAGATTACAAAGAGTACTATCGTTCTCCTTTAGAAGAAAATTTCGGCGTTACACCTGTTTCTAATTCTACACCTATCTACGATATGTACGGTAACCCAAAGAACGCTAT
>NZ_JALY01000208.1:0-2540 GCF_002924615.1 Petrotoga halophila DSM 16923
CTTAAAATTTTAGAACATATTCTTTGATATATTTGGGGAGAAACAAAAAAATTTAAAAACCCATTTACATTATCTACTTTTTCAAAAAAAGAAGATTTATCTAATTCATCTCTTAAAATTTGGGCAATTTCTTGGGGTGATTTTCTCAATCTTTTAGTTAAAAGGAAAGCAACGTTGGATGAAAAATCTCCCAAATCGTCTTTTGGAGGTGTTTCGATAGTAAAATTGAGTTCGATGTTAGTAACGCCAATATTTAACAAGGCTATATTGATCTGGTTTTTTATGAGATCTATTATTTCCATATATTTATTTCCTCCTGTTTTTTCGTTTATTACAGCCTTTGGAAACTCTAAAATAGCTTTGCGGTCCTTCGCTCAGCAACCATCCAGATTTTATTACATTTCTAAGTTCGATTCCTGGCATAAGTGAGGGTCCCTGGAATCTTCATTTTCTTTTCAATAAATCTGAATATTTCCCCAAAAATAGTGACCAACACAAAATATATGATAGCAGCGAAAAGGTAAACTTGAAAGAATTCAAAGTTACGACTCGCTACAAACTTAGCTTGAGCCATTATTTCTGGGGCTCCAACAATATAAGAGAGAGAGGAATACTTCAATAAGTATATAAATTCATTTGTCCACGAAGGGATAAACCTTCTTAACGCTTGGGGTAGTATGATCAATCTAATAGCTTGCCATTTTTTCATTCCTATTGATAAAGAGGCTTGCATTTGCCCTGAGTTTATTGATTGAATAGCCCCTCTTAAATATTCTGCCTGATAAGCAGCAGAATTTAAGGAAAAAGCCATTATTGAGGCTAATATTGGAGAAAGCCTAATTCCAATAACAGGTAAACTATAATAAAGAATGAAAAGTTGAACAAGTAATGGAGTACCCCTTATTATTTCGATAAAAACGTAGCTTATGTAATAGAACAATTTATTTCCATACGTTTTAGCAACTGCTAGTAAAACGCCCAAAAAAAATCCTATAACTACAGAAATTAAAGTTAAAAATAGTGTAACCCATATACCTTCCAACATATAAACCCAGGAACTTTCGACAATTTCAAAAAAGCTCATGTGTTTTCTTCCTTTCCGTACAACTGTGATAATTTATTTAAAAACTCCTTAGTTCTATCTTTTTGAGGATTTTTGAACATCGATTCCGGGGGACCTTTTTCAACGATCACACCATTTTCCATAAATATAATCTCATCAGCAACAGCCCTTGCAAAACCCATTTCGTGAGTAACACACACCATAGTCATCCCACTTTTTGCAAGATCTATCATAACGTTCAGAACCTCTCCTATCAGCTCTGGATCTAAAGCGGAGGTTGGCTCATCAAACAGGATCAATTTGGGATTCATAGCCAAAGATCTAGCAATTGCAACCCTTTGTTTTTGTCCACCCGAAAGTTGGGCAGGATAGAGTTCTGATTTATCCTTCAGTCCAACCCGTTCTAATTCTTTTAATGCAATTTCAGTAGCTTGCGATTTTTCAATCTTTTTCACTTTAGTCAACCCGATTTTAACGTTTTCAAGCACAGTTAAGTGATCAAATAGGTTAAAATGTTGAAATACAAAGCCTATTTCTTGCCTAATTTTATGAATATTCTTCGAGGATAGTATTTCTTCTCCTTCCAGATATATTCTTCCGGAATCAGGTTCTACAAGCCTATTTATGCACATTAAAAGGGTGCTCTTCCCCGTTCCACTTGGACCTATTATTACCTTTGTTTCGCCCTTTTTAACTTCCAATGTTATTCCTTTGAGTATTTCTGTTTCATTATAACTTTTATGAAGATCTTCCACTTTTAATATTGTATCTTTTTCTTTTTTCATTAATCAAACGCTCCTTGTTTCATATCCTGGTATTGCAAGCTTTTTTTCGATCCTACCTAATCCTCTACTTATACTAAAAGTTAGGATAAAATATATAACCCCACAAATTAGATAAACTATCAAAGGTCTGTTGGTTACAGAGATAATATAAGTGCCTTGCCTTAGTAATTCTACGACACCTAAGGCATAAGCTAAAGATGTATCTTTTAAAACCACCGCTGCTTCATTGGTCCATCCTGATAATGCGATTCTTATTGCCTGAGGGAAGATAATATAGAAAAAAGTCTGAATTTTGTTCATCCCGATGGAGTAAGCAGCATCGAGCTGTCCTTTTGGTATGGATAAAATTGCGCCTCTTAAAATTTGCGATTGATATGCCGAACTTCTCAGACCCAAACCAAGTATTGAGGCGATTAAAGGATCCAATCTTATTCCTATAGCAGGTAAACCGTAAAAAATCAAAAAAAGTATGACTAACAAAGGAATACTTCTAAATACTCGTTCGTAGATTAGAAAAATAAATTGTACAAGTTTATTACCATACAATTGACCGAAAGAAATTATAATCCCCATAACAAATCCTATTAGCAAACTAAAAAAGGTTAATTCCAACGTTACAAGAGTTCCTTTTAGTAAATAGGGAAAAGAATTGATAATAACTTGAATGTCTTCCAAATATAATCCTTCTTTCT
>NZ_JALY01000032.1:0-7508 GCF_002924615.1 Petrotoga halophila DSM 16923
GATTTACCTGGGTATCCTCTTTCAATGCTTCCATCCAAATTATCCCAGTGATTAATAATTCTCAGAGGGATATAAGGTTTCTCTAATAGATTTAACTGATCTAAAGGTTTTTCCATTTGTATGTTTTGGATTAATTTGTAGGTACCGTATAGCAAACCTTCATCAGATTTCGCTGTTATTAATATAAATTTTTTTGTAGAATTTTCTACTTTTTTGATCAAAAAGCCCTCTTCATTTAATGAGGTGTATTCTTCTTCTTTTATTGTGTTACTGAAAAATGAACACCCATCTAATTTCGAAATTATTGTAAAAGTACGTTTAATAGGCTTGTTAGTTATGATGGCCTCTATATTAAAAAATTTTTTTATACTATAATAAAGTTCATTTTTAATAGAATCGATTATATATCCGTCGATATTTATTACAATGTTTTTTAAATATTCTTTATATTGATCATATAAACTTGGAGTTTCTAATCTTTGATAATTTAACCAACATTGATAATCTACATCATTTGAATATGGAAACATTCAAACTTCCTCCTAGCCACCAAGAATAAACAAAAAGTACTAATTTTTACTTATTTTTCTAAAATAATATTACCAAAGTTCACAGTGCTCTGATAGTTATTCCCAGTTGGGTCATTCCAAGTAGTTATACCTACTCTACTTCCAGTCGCACCCGCATCGTTGACTTGAACATCAAATCCAACGACTTCTCCTCCACTTGGGGAAATAAATCTCCAGGAAATTGCAGCTTCTACTATATAACCACTTTCTATAATCTTTGTAGTAGTTTTAAAATTGGCCGCAGAGCCTCCCGTACCAAATGAAGGGGTATTTACGTAATTGATTCTATACTGTGCATCATCATTTTCGTAAAAACCTGTTTTATTATTATTTTCATCTATGAATATTTCTAATGAATCCTGCTCCCAAGCGTTTGTATTTTCTTTATTAAGAACCGGATCTTCAACAATAGCCAATACATACAAGGCATTTTCATCCCAAAGTACTCGAAAGTTGGCCTTTGCGTTATTTGAGCTACCCGATACAATAGTTTCGGTGATATATTCTTCGCTTTGAAACCAAACCTCATCTATTTCTCCATCTATAATCGGTGTACCATATTTTGCTGTTCCTACGGATACACCTTCCAAGGTTAATACTCCATAATTTATTGTTTGCGATTTCTGTTGATTTGTGTTATCACTCCAACTATATATGTTCTCCCCGTCTATTACTGCTATGTCAAATCCAATTTCTTTCCCTTTTTCTAATTTCGCCGAAAGATTTATGGAACATTCAAAAGAATACTTTTTATAACCCGGGCTAACAAAATACTCAACTTCCATATCTTCTTTATTTTTCTTAACAGTCCAATCTGGATGAATAATTACCCATATATCATCTTCTTGTAGGTAAGGTGTCTTGGCATTATTAGGATCAACGAATATCGCCACTCCATCTTCTTCATCACTTGTTTCATTAAAGACCTCACCATAAACAAATAATTTGTTTTCATTCCATATTATTCTTGCATTAAGCTTTTCTTCACCATTCTCATCATATATGAATATTGGCTTTGAAAACAAATAATCATCATCTAACATACCATATGGAATAGCGGTCCCTTGAGAGATTGCATTGGATTTTGGAACTATTGGCAAAACAGTTGGTTCTACAATTCCCCAATATGCATATTTTGATTGATAATCTTTATCAAACAAAAGCGGCCAATCGTTTCTGGTTTGATTTTTCCAAGAATAGTCGTCTTTAAGGCCCCAGAAAGTTGCACTGGTTATAACATCATCGTATTTTTTGAGAATATCAAAAAGTTCTTGGTATTTGTACCCTTGCTCTACTAAGGCTTCGTATGGTGGAGACATGTAGTTGGATCCTTGATCTGTATAAACACTCATGTCAATTTCAGTTATTTGAATTTCTATACCAGGAATAGAACTAAATAACTTAATAGCCTCTTCAACTTGTTTGAGATCTGTTCCAATTCCAATATGCATTTGCATTCCAATTCCATCAATTGGAACTCCTTTTGCCTTTAATTCCTTTACCATGTTGTATATATAATCTCTCTTTTTTGGTTCGTAAGTATTGTAATCGTTATAGAAAAGCTTAGCGTTTGGATCGGCTTCATGAGCGAATTTGAATGCATACTCAATATACTCTGGGCCCATGATTTCATACCAAAGAGACCTTCTATAACCATCTGGTTGATTGGGATCAATGGCTTCATTAACAACATCCCATGCATATACTTCTCCTTTGAAATGTCCGACAACGTCGTGTATATAAGTTTCCATTCTTGAAAGAAGTTCATTCTTTAAAATTAAATTTCCATCTTCGTCTTTAAAGAACCACTCAGGTGTTTGACTGTGCCAGACTAACGTATGTCCACGAACTTTTATGCCTTTTTCTTTAGCATATTCAATATACTCATCGGCAACTGAAAAATCATAACTTCCTAAGTCCATTAAAATACTTTCTGGCTTCATTTCGTTTTCAGCGGTAATAGAGTTAAAGTGCTTTTCGACCATCTTCATTTCAAGTGGGTTAATTAGAACTTTGTAAGGAATAGCAACTCCTATATCAAAATTGTCTTTATATTTATCTTTTAAATCTATAATTTCCCATTCAGGTTCATAGAGAGGAATCGATTTATCTGTCATTGAAAAATCATCCAAATAAAATGAGAGCGTTGGATTTGGTGATTCAACATAAAAGATCAATCCTTCCACTACTGTTCCAGATTTAACGGTATAAGAACCTGTCAATTGTGTCCATGTATTTGAAGGAACCTTTTTTTGCCATAAGATCGTATCGTAGTTAGTATTAGCATCAGAAGCGTATTTTCTTTGCATTGTGAGAGTGATTAATTGATCTTGCCCGGTATCTTGATACACATATATTTCGAAATCATAACTGGTTCCAGGTTTTAAAGTTTTTGTAAGATTTATTTGTGCGCCATTCCAATTACTTTTCCTACCCTCAACAGCTAAAGAATATTTCCCGCTATGGGATACTTCATTAGATAGCGAAATAGAGACTCCATCTCCTCTTGGTTCCCAACTATGCTGTTTGTCTTCAAAGCTTGTCTTAGAGATCACTCCTGCTCTTTCAACTTTGTTAGTTCCCAGAATCTGAAAGTTGTCTATATAGTATGTGAAATTACTTTCCAAAGGAGTTACTATTCTCAAGGAAAACTTTTCAACGGGTTCATTAAAACTGAATTTGAACTCTTCATTTATCTCTTTCCAATAATTTGGCATCACAACCTTCTCTGCGATTGTTTCAAAGCGCTCCCCTTTACTATCTTTTATATAAGCTACTAACCTAAATAATTGAGGATCAGGAGAAGTTTGATAAATATGAGTAGTAATTTGGAAATTAGCTGAATTAAAAATTTGCCAATCTTTTGTTAGATCAATTTCTGCACTTTCCCATTCTGAGGTTCTATTCTCTATCTTTAAGGATTTTTGACCTTCGAAGGAAAATTCATCTACTTCTGTAATCGACACTGCTTCTCCAACTTTTTCAATTTGAACCGGTTCTTCGAAGTTCAAAACCATCTCATAATCTCCTGGATTTATAAATCCATTTAGACTATTTGTTTGATTTGATCCTCCCAATAGAATAGCAGCCAGTAAACCAACACCTAACAATGAGGTTACAAATAATAAATCCTTCATTTCATCACTCCTCCTTTCCACAAATTTAGTACTGCCCGAGATATTCCAAAACATACTTTACAAACGTCACCTTCTGAACCTCTTTTAAAATCAAAATCTTATTCCCACTATGACACTTAGATTTCGAACTATAAAGTCAGATATCTGCCGCCTTCTACCTTCACTGGACTACCATCCACTCCTATCCATACTGTTAAAGCAGAAGGATTATAAACTATTTTTTTATTTACACTAAATTTTAGATTCTTTAAAGCTTTCAAATAATCCATGATCTCTGCATTTGTCTCATACCAAATTGTTTCATCGTTCGATATTTTTTTGCAAAACTCTTCAATCAGATCCCAGTTATTATTCCTTTCAAATTCAAAACTGTGCCCCCATACATACAACAAAGGCATAGTTTCATTAGATTCTAATTTCTTAAATTCTTCATATTTTTTTAACAAGTTATCATCATGATGACAAGTAGGATTCCACCTTAAAAAATGTGTAGGTAGAGAAAAGTTACCATGAGAATTAACAGTTCTTGAATATTCAATTCCCAAATATGGAAGTAATTCTAAAAGTTCTTCACCGTAATCCCCATAAGGATATGACATACCCCTTATTGGATAGTTTACTAAAGACTCTAATCTTTCCCTATCCTCCATAATTTCCTCAATTATTGATTCCTTTGGTACTCTTGTGAGATAAGGGTGATTTAATGTATGTATAGCAACTTCATTACCCTCAAAGAGATCCCTTATTTCGGAAGAGTTTAAAAATGGTTCTGAATCTAATTTTCCTGAATTTAAATGGAAGGTACCTTTGATTCCGTACTTATTGAAGATCCTTATCAATCTTCTGTCATAAATTTGTCCATCATCATAACTCATGGTTAAAGCCTTTATTTTGCCTTGTGGATAAAAGCCGAAAGATATTTTCATGGTATACTGGCTCCTTCTCAATAGTTCTAAAAAAATGGAACATTTAGTATTGATTTTTATTACCAAACTTTGATATAGTTCTTACCTTTTTTCAAAGTAGAGATTGGACCTAAGGAACTTTTCTCAGGTTTTTGTTCATCTAAAAAGTCTGTGTCTAAGACTAAATTTCCCCCATCAGGACGTTCAAAATCAGCATCAACAATCCTAACTCTTTCTAAAGAATTTGTTGAACATACTTCGCCTACAATATTTTCAAAAGTATCGGGAAGTTCACAAGACATATAAACTTCTTCACCTTGCTCGATAACAGTAAATCTTGGATCAAAATTTTTATCAACTAATTTCTCTTTTTCTCTTTCAAATGGTTCTGCTCCATTGAAGTAAGCATTGTTATTAATATACACCGGTTGTTCTATTAACTCAAGCATTTTAATATCCCAACCTTTTTCATCCACCTTCTTCAAGTACTCTTCTAATGATGTTGTATGATTCATATAATGTGATGTCCCAACACCTTCCAATTCATCTTTCCCAATAAAGATATTGTTGTAGAAACGATCATCACCACCGTAAACACAGGCATACCCTGCAACCGTTGTACTATGTGGTCTATGGTATGGAGTATAACGATTTAATACTTTTCTTTTCTCCATCTTACCAGCAATTAAATTGTTAATGTAGGCACCACCCTGAGACATGTTATCTATTGCATATTCAGAAGCTAAGATGTTGTGATCTATAACATACGGGCCATGACTTACTTCCACAAATAAATCACGATTATTTTTGTAAAATAAGTTTTTACTTACCCTTGTTCCTTGTGCTTGCCAATCCAGCCATAACCCTAAAGAACAATCATGTATGCGATTATGATAAATCTGAACATCTATGGCTGCATGTAATTTGATACCTGCAATCTCATGTCCCCAAAATTCTCTTTTTATAGCAATTCTATAAATGTGGTTATTGTAGATTTCACTAAAAACACATCCTAAATGACCTACAATCGCATTTTGACCACAATCATAAATTGTATTGTTCCGAATAATATGTGACCCGATACTTTCTTTACTCCATCCGATATGTTCAGCACTAAAAACAGATTCTAATTGGTATTGATGCCCAGTTTTGTCTTTACGAGTTGAATGATATAGATGTCCTGTCGAACCTTCCTTACCTATACTTATTGCACTACATTTTGAATCATGAATAATATTGTTTTCAATTATCCAACCTTTACTCCAATTTGCTCCAATTAATCCAGGTTGATCTGCTGTTGGCGGAACCCATGGTGTTGCAGCATGAGCCATTTCAAAACCTTTCACGGTTATATAATCTCTCCCAATTTGATCTGGATAAAAACAGGATCTGCGTACATTGATCTCTACTAATTCTTCATTTGGGTTCGCACCATGGAAGTTTGCGTATATAGTTGTTTTTTGATCATCTACTTCCGCATACCAAACATACTTTGTTTGCTCTGGATTTAAAACCGGAACCTTTTTTTGTGTCCAATGGTCTACTGTCTCTGTTCTAACCTTAGGATCTTTTAAATCTTCAAAACTGTTAGCTTCGTAAAACGACATACCGTTTAGATAAACATCTCCTAAATGTCTCTTCTGATCAGTCGTAACAAGCCAATCTCCAAATATTTCTTCTTTGTACGGATTAAAGTCACCAAAAAAAGAGTTCGGTAATTCACATTTCCAGATGTTTCCTTCAACCTTTTGCCAATCTTGGATCCTTTCAGATCCTTTAATAATTACCTTTTCTCCTTCAGCTGCTTGATAGGTAATTCTTCTTTTGTTGCTTAATCCTTTGTTTTTAGGTTTTACCCATTCACGATATACCCCTTCGTGAACTATAACTTTATCTCCAGCCATAGCAACAGAAGCGGCTTTATTTATCGTTAAAAAAGGATCTTGTTCACTTCCTAAAGCTTGATCAGAGCCAGTCTTTGCCACATGATATTCCATGTTTTTTAAATCCCCCTTTTTATTTGTACGACTCTTGTTTTATTTATCTCCCTTATTCTCATACAACCAACATCGAACCATACGATTTTCTGTTTGTATTTCTGGTGGTATATTATCTTTACACTTTTCCATAACAAACGGACATCTACCTGCAAACTTACATCCTTTTCTCATGTACTCTTCTGTTTCCAACTCTTTTATACTTATCCGTTCTGTCCATTTCTTTTTCGGATCTGGTTCAGGTATCGATTCTTTCAGCATCTGTGTGTATGGGTGTTTCGGATTCATCAGTACATCTTCCACCCCACCCATCTCTATTATGTTCCCTCTGAACATTATCCCTATCCTGTCACTTACGTAGTATGCGGTTGCTAAATCATGCGTTATGTACAATACACTTACGTTGTACTTGTCCCTTAAATCTTTGAACAAGTTCACTATCGACATCCTCAACGATGCATCCACCATCGATACCGGTTCGTCCGCTACCAACAACGATGGTGTCGTTATGAGCGATCGGGCTACCGATATCCTTTGTAGTTGCCCTCCTGAAAATTCGTTGGGGTACCTTCCTTTTACTTCCGTTATACCTAATCCTACCGCCTTTAGTGCTTCTTCTACCCTTTTTCCATTCCCGTTCTTTGTTATCCCGTATTGTTTTGCTGTGTCGTATAGGTATCTGTCTACCTTCCTCAACGGATTGAATGTTTCAAAAGGATTTTGAAATACCGATTGTACTTCTTTCATGAACTCTTTTTTCTCTTCCCATTTTTTTAGGTTTACTATGTCTTTGCCTTTGTAGTACACTTCACCTTGTGTTGGTTCAAGAAATCCTAGCAGCATCTTTGAAACTGTTGATTTCCCACATCCACTTTCCCCCGCAAGTGTGAATATTTCATT
>NZ_JALY01000055.1:0-24737 GCF_002924615.1 Petrotoga halophila DSM 16923
CTCCTAATTCTTTGAGTATTTTTCTTGGTTTTATATTTCCCGTTGTTAATCTTTGACCCGGTAATACTTTATCTCCTTCTTCTACAACCGCTTTTGTCCTATAATCAGCTTCATAACTTTCCAATTCACCATCTGAATTTTCTATTATTATCTTTAATCTTCTTCCTCTTTTGTTTTCAGTATCTCTTTCAATAGCTCTTACTATACCTTTTATCTTCGAGAATTCTCCTTCGGGTCCTTTCGTCTTTTTTCTTGCCTCAAACAATTCTTCAGCTCTGGGTAGACCTTGGGTTATATCCGAAGTGGTAGCTATACCACCTGTATGGAAGGTCCTCATAGTTAGCTGCGTACCTGGTTCACCTATAGATTGTGCAGCTATTATTCCTACAGCTTCTCCTATGTTGACTAATTTGTAGTTTGAAAGGTCCATTCCATAACATTTTGCACAGATTCCATTTTCAGACTCACATGTAAGAGGAGATCTAATGAAAATAGATGGTCTAACAGTAACCGTTTTTATCCCATGTTTTTCTAGGACTTTGGAAACCTTTAAGTCTATTTTTTCTTGATATTTAAGCAAAGTCACGACCTTTCCATCAACTCCAACTTTTAGATCTTCTCCGGCGTAAACGTAATCTACTGCATTATATTCTTTAACATTCAATTTTTGTATACCGTGTAAGAATGCCTCTTCTATGGCTTCTTCTGTGATTTCTTCACCTTTTTTGATTAATACCTTACCTTCTACTTGTATATCTTCTAATGATTCTAAGTATGAATCGTTTGGCACTTCTTCAACCTCTATCGTTTTTTCTTTCGATACAGGAATCTCTTTTACATAATTTGCCAAGAATTGGGCGTCTTTTTCTTTTAAGATTATTCCTTTTTCATATTTTTTATCCGCTCGGGGATTATAAATTATTTCCTTTGTTTCAGGATCCAAGACATCTTTAGCCAAAACTCTACCAAATAAAAAGTCTGAAAGGTTTTCAATTTTTGAATCGTCGGCCCAAAGTTCTCTTGCCTCAATACCTTTGTCTGTTCCACAATCATCTTCTGTGATAGTCATACTTTGTGCAACATCTACGAGTCTTCTGGTTAAGTATCCAGCTGTCGATGTCCTTAAAGCTGTATCAGCTGATCCTTTTCTCGAACCATGTGTTGAGGTGAAAAATTCTAATTCTGATAATCCATTCTTAAAGTTTGAAGTGATAGGAACTTCGATTATTTTACCGGATGGATCGGCCATTAATCCTCTCATACCCGCTAATTGTTTCAATTGATCTATATTACCTCTAGCTCCAGATTCAATCATCATCCAAATTGGATTGAATGTGTGTTTTCGATATGTATTCGCTGTTTCTACTGTAACTTTGGCAGTGGCGTTTTCCCAAACCTTAATTATTTCCTTGTATCTTTCATTATCTGTAAGATAACCTTCCTCATAGAGTGATTCGATATTTAGAACTTCTTCCTTAGATTCTTCTATAAGTTCTTCCCTTTTTGGAGAAACTAATACATCACGTATAGATATTGTTAATCCTGATAATGTTGCATAATGAAAACCAAAATCTTTAATACTATCTAAAAGATCGGCGGTCCTATCTATTCCATGCTTCTCAAAAGTGTTAAATATTAGCTCTTTTAGATTCTTTTTATCCATTTTTTGTGAGTAATTTCTTAAATCTTCCGGCACTTCTTCGTTAAAAATTATTTTTCCAATAGTCGTTTTAAGGATACTACCATCTTTATATCTAAACGCAATTGGTTCATGGAGAGGTAAATTAGACTTTTTCCATATTAATTCTCCATCTTGAAGATATATATCTGAATCCACTATTTTTAGGTATTCGTAAGCATATGTTGCTTCTAAGTCCTCAGAGAATATGTGTCTTACATATCCATTTTTCCCCAATTCAGAAACTTTAGTAGGTACCTTTAGATTTTCGAACTTCTCATCTTCATGCATGGTTAAATAATATGCACCAGCAATTATATCTTTTCCGGGCATAGACAATGGTTTGCCGTTCGCGGGCGAGATAATATTATACCTTGATAACATTAAAAATTTTGACTCTGCTTGGGCTATACTGGAAAGAGGAATATGTATAGCCATTTGATCTCCATCAAAATCAGCATTAAACGGAGGACAAACCAATGGATGTAACCTTATCGCGTTACCTTCTATTAATTTTGGAATGAAAGCTTGAATTGATATTCTGTGTAGGGTAGGTGCCCTATTTAACAGAACAGGATGCCCTTTTATAACCTCTTCTAAAACCTCCCAAGCTTCAGGCATTTCTTTCTCTATTATAGTTTTTTTGAATTTTCTGGCACTTTTACTTGCCACATTTGAATCTTTCAACAACTCTGCTAGAACAAAAGGTTTAAATAGTTCTAAGGCCATCTTTTTTGGTAATCCACATTCATGAATCTTTAGATCAGGTCCAACGGCAATGACAGCTCTACCAGAATAATCAACCCTTTTACCCAAAAGATTTCTTCTAAATCTTCCTTTTTTACCTTTCAATAAATCTGTGAGTGATCTTAAAGGTCTTCTATTTCTATCGGTCATTGGTTTACCAACACGGCCATTGTAGAAAAGCGAATCCACTGCTTGTTGAAGTATCCTTTTTTCATTTCTTACGATTATTTCTGGCGCTTCCATTTCTAATAGCTTTCTTAAACGATTGTTCCTATTTATTACCTTTCTATACAAGTCATTTAAATCGGTTGCGGCAAACCTTCCACCCTCAATTTGTATCAAAGGTCTCAGATCGGGTGGTATAACGGGTATGATATTTGTAATTAGCCATTCAGGTTGATTGCCAGATTTAATAAAATCCTTAACTAGTTTCAATCTCCTTAATATTTTTACACTCTTTTGACTTTTCCTATCCAATTTTTCTAATTCGGATTCTAATCGTGCTTTTAATACTTCAAGATCGATCTTCTTCAACAATTTTTGAATGGCTTCAGCACCATAACCATTTTCAAATCTTTCATATCTGTTTATTTGGAATAACTTTTCTGTCCCGTCTTCTTCCTTTGCAACTAAATCCTTTACTCCAAATTCTTGAAGCTCGTTTAACACATCTTGGGTAATCTTTGTACCTTTTTCAAATTTCTTTTCAGAAAATTCGATTTCCGATATCAATTCTTTGTCAATTACTCTTTCTCTTTCTTCTTTAATCTTTGAGTTTAGTATCTTCATTACTTCTTCATAGGCTCTCGCTTCGTCTTCGAGTAAGATATCTCCGGTTTTTTTGCCTATTCTCTTTGCAAATCTCTTATCTATATCAGTTATAACTACAATTGGTGTATCTCGCTCAATATCTCTTTCAACTTCTATGGAACCCGGATAGTATTCTAAGAATAAGGAGTATTCCTTCTGGGTTAGATAATCTTCTTCAAACAAAAATCTATCTGCTAAAGGCGTTCCTTTCTCAACTTTTTGCCCATCTTCCACCATTATTGATGAACCTTCAAATACAGGATATTTTCTTTCAACTCCCGTATCATCTTTGATTATTATCCAATTCAATTCTCTTTCAGTCTGTGTTAACTCAGATTTTATTTCTACCGTTCCATCTATATCGGCTACGGGCATACCCTTAACTGAAACTATTTTTACAGCAGGTTCTACCCTTAAATCTAAATATTCAGCGTATATTTCATATTCTCTTTGATATAATATTTCTCCAGGTAAATATCCTAAATTTTCGTTCTCGGGGCCAGGAAGCGTTAAATAAGCTCTTTCAATAACTCTTTTTGACCCATAGTAAATGATATTTTCTAAATCTTTCACACCGATGTTTAATATGATAGAAAGAATAGATGGAGAAGATTTTAAATACCAAATGTGAGAAATAGGTGTTGCCAATTCTATATGACCTATCCTTCTTCTCCTGGCTTCTTTGGATTCAACCTTTACACCACATCTTTCACATACTGTTCCTTCATACTTTTTCCCCTTATACTTGCCACAGGCACATTCATAATCTTTTACGGGACCAAATATCTTTTCGCAGAATAAACCATCTTTTTCAGGTTTACCTGTTCTGTGATTTAAAGTTTCGGGTTTTTTAACTTCACCATTTGATGCTTCCAATATACTTTGGGGAGAAGCTATACCTATTTTTATTTTAGCAATCTTTCTTTGAAAGGAAGAAACATTTGCCAATTGAAATCCCTCCTTGAGGGTACATTTTTATTTTACTCTCCGTCAACGTTGAAACTTAGATTCAATTTATTAATTAGAGTCTATCAACATCTAACTCGTTTCCATTTTCATCGTAAAGCTTTATATCTAACATTAGTCCTTGTAATTCTTTTGTTAAAACTTTAAAACTTTCAGGAATCCCTGGTTCGGGAAGATTTTCTCCTTTTAATATCGCTTTGTAAACTTCATTCCTACCTCTAATATCGTCGGATTTATAAGTTAACATTTCGTTGAGAGTATGCGCAGCTCCATGAGCTTCTAGAGCCCATACTTCCATTTCCCCAAATCTTTGTCCGCCAAAATGTGCTTTACCACCTAATGGTTGTTGGTGGATTAAAGAGTATGGACCGGTTGATCTTGCATGGATTTTATCTTTTGCTATATGGGATAATTTCAACATATACATGGAACCTACCGAGACAGGAAAATCGAAAGGCTCACCTGTTCTACCATCTCTAAGAACAATTTTTCCGTTAGGATGATCAGGATCATCACCTAAATATAAGTTGCTTTCTTTTCTTACTTTAGATAACTCACCCATGATTTCAGATTCAGTTGCACCATCAAAAATTGGTGTGGCGTAGTAATCGTTGGTTAACATCGAAAGCCATCCTAAATGAAGTTCCAAAACTTGTCCAATATTCATCCTTGACGGAACTCCTAAAGGTGAAAGTAACATTTGCAAAGGTGTTCCATCTGGTAGAAATGGCATGTCTTCTTTATTCAAAATGGTCGAAATTACTCCTTTGTTTCCATGTCTACCTGCTAATTTATCTCCAACTTGTAGAGTCTTTTTTGTTGCTACGAAAACTTTGACGTATTTATTTACACCAATTTCCAAAGAAGGAATATCCTTACGATCAAAAATCTGAACGTCTATAACTCTTCCTTCTATTCCGTGAGGAACCGTTAAAGATGTATCTTTAATGTCTCTACCTTTATCACCAAATACTGATTTAATGAGTTTTTCTTCGGGAGTGGTATCTGATTCCCCTCTTGGTGTTACTTTTCCTACTAGAATATCTCCAGAAGATACGTAAGAACCAATTTTAACTATTCCCTCTTCATCCAAATTTCTTAAAAGTTCTTTTTTAACATTTGGAATATCTGAAGTTATTTCTTCAGGGCCCAACTGAGTATCCATAGCTTTTGTTTCAAAAACTTCTATATGTATCGATGTAAAAGTATCGTTTTCTAACAATTCTTGACTAACCACCATGGCGTCTTCAAAGTTGTATCCTTCCCACGGAAGAAATCCAATGAAAACATTACGCCCAAGAGCCAACTCACCCATGTCCATGGACGGACCATCCGCTATGGGCTCCCCTTTTTCTACAATATCTCCAACGTTTACGATAGGAACCTGGTTTATACACATGTCTTGATTAGATCTGACATATTTTAATAAAGTGTATTCATCTTTTAAGGGTTCATCATTGGAATCTTTTAAAATGTTATTCTCCTCGTCCAATCTAATAATTACAATCTTTCTTCCATCTACATAATCAACCATACCTTTATGATTTGCCATAATCAAATAACCCGAGTCTCTTGCTGCTAGCCATTCTACTCCTGTACCAACATAAGGAGCTTGGGGCCTAAGAAGAGGAACGGCCTGCCTTTGCATATTTGACCCCATTAAAGCTCTGTTTGCATCATCATGCTCTAAAAATGGAATAAGAGCAGCTGATACAGAGGCTATCTGTTTTGGCGTGACCGATATATATTCAATCTCATCTTTGTGAAACAAACTCACCTTTCCCAAATATCTAGCTTCGACATACTCTTCTATGAAAGAACCATCTTCCCCAATTTCTGCGGAAGCAGGGGCAATTTTATAAAGTTCTTCTTCGTCAGCAGTCAAATATACTATATTGTTTAAATCAACTTTTGAATGTCTTACTCTATAATAAGGAGTTTTCAAAAAGCCAAATTCATCAACTTTAGCTAAAATTGCCATAGAAGTAATTAATCCAATATTCGCACCTTCCGGAGTCTCTATGGGACACATCCTTCCATAATGAGAATGGTGAACATCCCTTACTTCAAACTTAGCATGTTCTCTTTTCAAACCTCCAGGACCTATTGCTGATAACCTTCTCTTATGGGTTAGCTCAGCTAAAGGATTAACTTGATCTAAGAATTGTGATAATTGACTAGATGCAAAAAATTGATGAAAAGCAGTCATTATTGCCCTTGAATTTATCAGGGATTGAGGACTTATTTTATTCATGGATTGAACGCCCGCAACTTTTTCAGGAGCGTGCTGAATCATTTTAGAAAAAGCTCTTTCAAATTCTATTTGCATGAGTTCTCCAACTGATCTCACTCTTTTGTTACCCAAATGATCTCTTGTGTCGAGCCCTTCAATATTTTCTCTTACATGCAACAAATACCTTGCGGACAAGATGATGTCTAACTTATCTATGGCAAATGTTTTAATAGGATATTTTATTTTATCTTCCATATCTTCAGAAATATCCTTTTTTTCGACCTCACGTAGGTAATCAATATAAGCTTTTCTCAATTTGACTTGAATTTTCTGCCTTCCAATCTGTGAAAAATCGAATTTATCCGGATTGAAGTACATATCTTCTATTTCATCTTTAGCCTTTTGAGCCCTAGGGATTTCAGTAGGCTTTAATTTTGAAAAAATTTCTTTGTAAGCTTCCATAGAAGTTAAACTTTCTTCTTTTTCGTATCTTTTTTTCATCTTTTCCAACGTTATTTCCGCAACCAAATGTGCTACTGTTACACTCTTAATTTCATATTTTTTCAACAATTCTAAGACTTCGTGTAATTTCATGCCGTATATCGTTTTTCTTGGGGGATCCATATTATCTAATTCTTTAAACGATAGATCCGACAATACAGTACAATTACTATAATTTGCCAAATCAACTTCATCTTCTAAATCAATTTCTTTTGGAAATAAACGTAATATATCCAAATCATTCTCGTATCCCAATGCCCTTAAAAAAAGGAAAAAATTGAATTTTCTTTTTCTATCTATTCTGACTTGAAGAACCTCTTTACCTGGATTAGGATTGTAAAGTATTTCCAACCATGCACCTTTAATAGGTAAAAAGTGTGCTATAAACATTTCTTTCGAGGTATCTGTCTCTTCTTCTTTTATAAAATATACCCCTGGTGACCTAACGAGTTGGTTAACTATTACCCTTTCTGCTCCATTAATAATAAATATACCTCTATTAGTCATATAAGGTATGTTGCACAAAAATATGTCGTCTTTTTCTATCATTTCACCCGTTGCTGAGTCAGTTATTCTGACCTTTAAATAAGCTTTGCCCGCATAAGTTAATCCTTTGTCCCTACATTCACTCTCACTAAAAGATGGGTCTTCAAACTTTACATCCACGAAATCAATCAAAAATTCTTTGTTTTTCTTTCCGCTTGTTTTAACAGGTATCTTTATCGGCATATATCTTTTTATGCTTTCCATAACCTTGTTGTTTAAAAAATCTTTAAAAGAGTCTTTTTGAATTTTCACTAAATCCTCATATATCTCAGATTTCTCAGGAACTTTTCCAAAAAATTTTCTTTCTCTCCTACCAACTTCTCTTGTGACCGTATTCAAAGGAACCACCTCGGTATTTAGTCAAAATAATATTGGTTAAAAATAAGCGAAAAATCGCATTAGACATAATGTCCAATGCGAACACAATTATAACTTTTTTTCTTGAAGAAAAGGTTAAAAAAAGACTTCAACTTAATTTCGAATTCGACTTATTTTAATTCTACTTCAGCTCCTGCTTCTTCAAGTTTTTTCTTTATTTCTTCTGCTTCTTCTTTTGGGACACCTTCTTTTATCACTGCATCTGGAGTTCCAGCCTTTTCTACGAGATCCTTAGCTTCTTTTAGACCCAAAGTTGTGATTTCTCTTACCACTTTTATTACACCAATCTTTTTGTCTCCAAAACTTTTCAAAACAACATCAAAATCTGTTTTTTCTTCTTCTTGCTGTGCGGAAGAAACACCTGCTGCACCTGGTACTGCTGCCATTACGGGGGCTGCTGCAGAAACTCCAAATTCATCCTCGAGCGCTTTTACTAATTCAGCCAGTTCTCCTACGGTCATATTTTTAATTTCGTTTATAAGTTCCTCTTTTGTCATTTTCCTACACCTCCAAACTTATTTTTTCTCCTTAATAGCGTTAAACACATACACTAGTTTTCTTAAATTATCAGTTAAAGCATTTACCAAACCAGAAATAGGATTATTAAGAGACCTAACAACAGTGGCGTAAAGCTCTTGCTTCGACGGTAGCTTCGCATACTCTTCAGCTTGAGCTGAATCAAAAATCTTTCCTTCCAAAACTCCACCTTTAATAAAAGGTTTATTATTGTGAGAATCGGAAAATTTCTTCACTACTTTTAACACTTCAATGGGGTCTGATTCCTCAGCGTGTATAACCCCTGTACTACCTTCAAAAAAATTTTCAAAGTTTTCCAATTCCTTATCAGCTAATTTGACAGCCGTCTTTAATAAAGAAGTTCTATAGACGGTGTAAACTACATCCTTTCCAAAGTTTTTATACAGTTCTATTCTGAAGTCATTAGTTTCTGCCACTGACATTCCAGTAAAATCAATAAACAAAATAACAGGAGAAGAATCCAAGGCATCGATAAAGTTGTCTATTAAAGACTTTTTACGTTCTTTAGTTAACAAAAAATAACACCTCCTTAAATAAAAAAAACCGCAACGGGTAGCGGTTAAAAGGAACAAAAATTATTCCTTTTTCCGCGTACCTCGGTAGGCGAGATTCTGCCTCTTTAACCAATTAAAGACCTACTTTCTTTGGCACGCATCCTATTATTACTTACTTAAAGTACCATAACTTAGGCAACAGATGTTAAGGTTAATGTGCTCAAATCGATATTGATACCTGGTCCCATTGTAGCAACAATCACAGCTTTTCTAATAAATTTTCCCTTTGAACTTTCTGGTTTCATCTTCATTAATTGTTCAAAAGCGGCAATTAAGTTTTCTTTTAAATCACCATTATCGAAAGAAACCTTGCCGATAGGCACGTGTATGTTTCCCGTTCTGTCATTTCTAACTTCCACCTTGCCGGCTTTAAACTCTTTAACTGCTTGTGCTACGTCATCGGTTACTGTTCCTGCTTTGGGAGAAGGCATAAGACCTCGTGGACCTAATACTTTACCAAGCCTTCCTATCTTCCTCATTATATCAGGAGAGGCAATTGCTACATCAAAATCAGTCCAGCCTTCGTTGTTTATTCTATCTATTAAGTCATCCGAACCAACAAAATCAGCACCTGCTTGCTTAGCCAATTCAGCTTTTTCTCCCTCCGCAAAAACTAAAACTCTCACATTTTTACCCGTACCTTTGGGCAGGGAAATTGTACCTCTAACGTTTTGATCTCCCTTTTTGGGATCTATTCCCAAAAGTACATGAAGCTCTACAGTACCATCAAATTTTGTGTAAGAAGTCTTTTTAACTAAATCCAACGCCTCATCGATACCGTATTTTTTTTGTTTATCAACAAGTTTTATCACTTCTTTATACTTTTTTCCATGTTTTGGCATAAACCTCTCCTCCCTTCTTAATCTTCAATTTCTATTCCCATGCTTCTTGCAGTTCCGGCAATAATATTCGTAGCCGCATCTAAATCCTTAGCATTCAGATCTTTCATCTTCATTTCAGCAATCTCACGAAGCTGTTTCCTCTTAACTTTAGCAACAACTTCCTTGCCTGGTTCCTTGGCGGCGGATTTAAGACCGGCAGCTTTTTTTATTAAAAAAGAAGCGGGAGGAGTTTTTACTATAAACGTGAAGGACCTATCTTCAAAAACAGATATTTCTACTGGTAACAATGTTCCTGCTTGATCCGCAGTTGCAGCGTTGAACTTCTTACAAAATTCCATCAAATTTACACCATATTGCCCCAGTGCCGGTCCAACAGGTGGAGCAGGTGTCGCTTTGCCAGCTTCCAATTGTAATTTCACAACCCTCAAAAGCTTTTTTGCCATAAACTTTTAACCTCCTTGTGGTAAATTGGGAAAAATCCCTCCCACATTCTCTTTATTCAATGATCTTTTCAATTTCTCCTAAAGATAATGTTACTGTAGTTTCACGTCCAAACATGGTGACTACAACTTGTACTTCTTGTTTTTCCAAATCATAATCTTTAATTTTACCTGTAAAATACTCAAAAGGGCCATTTATAATCTTTACATGCTCTCCTACTTCGAAATCGGTTCTAACTTCTTTAACTTGCCTTTTTTGGTAAGCTTCCTCACCCATTAATCTAAGAACAGCTCTAATCTCATTTTTATTCAATTTTACAGGTTTCCCGCCTATGTTTAAAATAGTAGATACATACGGTAAATTGCTAACTAATTCTTCAGTTTCTTTAGTATACATCATTTCAACAAAAACATAACCTGGAAATAAATTTTTCTTTTTTGTTTTTATGATTTTTATCTCTTTGTGAAAAGGAGTCTCTCTAATATCTATCCTTCCAGAAAACTTTGCTTTATATTCTTTAGACTCGCATAATTTATCTCCTATTCGAACGTTACTTCCTACCTTAAATTTCTCGTGGATGAAAGTTTCTCTAGGCAATAAATAGGTATCATCTTCTTTCGATTCATTTTCTATAACTACTCTTTTAATTTTTTCAACAGACACAATTTCTCCGTCAACATCACTCTTATATTCGAGATTCTTACTAAAAGGAGTCTCTGCTCGTACTTTTTTCCCCGCTTTTAACCCGGCTAATAGGCCGGCGCTTTCTGGTATTAAAAACGTCTTTGAATACTTTTTCCCTTCTGTCTCAACTAAGATCTTACGGAAATTTTTTATATCTACTATCTTTCCCGAAATTTTTGCAAATATTTCTGGTTCTCTTGCTAAAATATCTCCCTTCTTTACATCCTTACCTTTTTTAACAAATATCTGAGCTTCTTTTTCAATATAGATTCTCTGCACTCTTTTGTTACTATAATTTAATTCATCAACTTCAGGTATTATTATTTTTCCAATATACTTTTCATACCCTAAATTCTTTATTCTCTCTTCTAGAGTTTCTTTAACTTTATTTTCCATTCCAGAATAAACTTGTAGCACATACCATTCTTTTCGCATCTTATATTATTCTCACCACATCTCTGTCAACAATTTATGTACCTCAAATCAAATAATTATTGAGTAGGTACCCCGCTTCCTCTTAAGAAAACCGGATAAACCAACCATGAAAATAGCTGTAAAAGTCCAAAATCAACAGCAAAGAGATAAACAGCAAAGATTGCTATAACAATCAGCACAACCAATGTAGAATTTAGTAACTCTTTTCTTGTAGGCCAATTAATTTTCTTCGCTTCTTGCCAAACGGAAGTTAAAAAAATCCAAAACTTAGACATTTATAAACACTCCCATATAGTTGTTAAGAATATACAATTAAATTTTTGCTTCCACATGAAGAGTATGTTTTCTACAGTGAGGACAGTATTTTTTCAGCTCAATTTTTTCTTTGTAATTTCTATTTTTCTTTTTATAGTAGTTCCTATTATTACATTCTGTGCATTTTAAAGAAAATTTTATAATTTGAGATTTAGCAGCCAATGTTATCACCTCTTTCTAAGACGAATTAAAATATAAATGGTGGTGAGGGAAGGATTCGAACCTTCGAAGGCAGTCTGCCAGCGGATTTACAGTCCGCCCCCTTTGGCCACTCGGGCACCTCACCATGATATCCGAGAAACAGTGGAGCCGATGAAGGGACTTGAACCCCCAACCTGCTGATTACAAGTCAGCCGCTCTGCCAGTTGAGCTACATCGGCAATCAGTTATTTACCAACTGAAGTTGATTATATCAAACCAAAAAAACGTTGTCAATGGATTTTAAGTTAAAAATATATTAAATTGTACTTTAATTTGATAGATGATTGTTATCAAAAAATCTAATAACAAAGAATTTATCTTTACATATTTTGTTTTTAACAATATTCATGGTACAATAATAGTGAAATGAGGATATAAAAAATAGCAAATAATAATATTTCTATAAGAGAGCGACGCGAACTTATTGGTAGTTTCTGTTGCTTATGTGCACGGCAAAGGAGGAGAGTAGACATGTTTGATAATTTTACAGAAAGAGCTGCAAAAGTTTTTATTGAGGCTCAAAATGAAGCAAAACAGATGGGACACCCCTATGTTGGAACAGAACACATTTTATTGGGACTGTTAAAAGTTGGAGGAGGCCATTTAGATACTGTATTTGAGGAATTTAATTTGTACTATAATTCTATAAAAATGGAAATAACAAATGTTGTTGGTACAAATTCTACCCAAGGAATAATAGGTTCTCCACAACCTACCCCAAGAGCAAAAAGAATATTAGAGTTGGCATACGATGAATCTGAACTCATGGGTTTTGGCAAGATAGACGCAGAACATCTTCTTTTAGGTATCTGTAGAGAAGCAGAAGGAATAGCTTCTCATATATTGAAGCGTTCCGGAATAAATCTAACTTTGATGAGAAAAGAACTAACAGATATGATGATAAAAGGGAGATCATCCGGAAAAATGGAGATTGCTAAAACCGAAGAGTCAGAAGAAAGAAAGCGCCAAAAACAAAATGCACTTAAGCAACTCGAAGAATACGGAACTGATTTAACCGCACAAGCTGAGAAACATAAATTGGATCCTATAATTGGAAGGGAAATAGAAATAAACCGCATAATGGAAATATTGGCTAGACGAAAAAAGAATAATCCTGTTTTGATAGGCGAGGCAGGCGTAGGTAAAAGCGCTATAGTTGAAGGTTTGGCACAAAGAATTGTAGAAGGCCGAGTACCAGAGATATTAAAAAATAAAACTATTTTCTCCTTGGATATTACTTCAATAGTAGCCGGAACAAAATATCGAGGAGAATTTGAGAAACGAATGAAAAAATTGATGCAAATATTGCAAAAAACTGAAGATATTATTCTTTTTATCGATGAACTACATATGATTGTAGAAGCCGGAGCAGCAGAGGGTTCTTCCATGGACGCTGCGAATGTATTAAAACCAGCTTTAGCAAATGGAGAAATTACTGTTATAGGTTCTACCACGGCAAGTGAGTACAGGAAATTTATCGAAAAGGATCCAGCCCTCGAAAGACGTTTCCAAAAAATATATGTGACTGAACCGACTATTGAAGAGACTATAAACATCTTATCTGGTATAAAATCCAAATATGAGGAGCATCACAAAGTTAAATATCAACATTCTGCAATTCAATCAGCTGTACAACTCTCAGTAAGGTATATTACAGATAGACATCTACCAGATAAAGCGATTGATGTTATTGATGAAGCTGGGGCTAAAGCGCGTTTAAGCGCTCTAACACTTCCCAACAAACTAAAAATTCAATCTGAAAAGATAGCAGATTTTGAAAGTAAAAGAAATGATCCGGACTTTGAAGAAGAAACTGAGGAAAAGATAAAAAATATGAAAGAAAAGTACGAAGAAGAATACTCAAAATGGAGAACTGAAGCTGAAAATAAAATAATTCCAATAAACGAAGAGGATATAGCTGAAATAATATCCAATTGGACCGGTGTCCCTTTAAGACAATTACGTCTCGAAGAGATGGAGAAATTATTGAATTTAGAAGCCGTATTACATGAACGAGTGGTAGGGCAGGATGAAGCTATAAAATCAGTTGCAAAGGCTATAAGAAGGGCACGAAGTGGATTAAAAGATCCAAGAAGACCAACAGGTGTATTTATGTTTTTAGGGCCAACTGGCGTTGGAAAAACCGAATTAGCAAAGACTTTAGCAGCATACCTTTTCGGAAATGAAACACATTTAGTGAGAATTGATATGAGTGAATACATGGAGAAATTTAGCGTTTCAAGGCTTGTAGGTGCCCCTCCAGGATATGTCGGTTACGATGAAGGAGGGCAGTTAACAGAAATTGTAAGAAGAAGACCGTATTCCGTAATTTTACTGGACGAAATAGAAAAGGCACATACGGATGTATATAATATTCTTTTGCAAATAATGGATGAAGGTAGATTAACAGATTCTCAAGGAAGAACGGTTGACTTCAGAAACACGATAATTGTTATGACCTCTAATCTTGGTTCTGAACAGATTAATAAAACTAAGAGAAGTTTAGGTTTTGTAGAAGAAGACACGGTAGAAAGTGAATATAAAGATATCAAACAGCAGGTAATGTCTGCAGTGAAGAAAGCATTCAAACCCGAATTCATAAACAGATTAGACGATGTTATCGTATTTCACCCGCTTACTAAAAATCAACTCAAAAATATTATATCCATTCAACTAAGCGACCTAAAAAGCCGATTGGAAGAAAGAAATCTTACATTATCCGTTAAAGAAAGCGCTATTGATTTCTTACTGGAAAAGGGATATGATTCTGTTTTTGGAGCAAGACCATTGAAAAGAGCTATACAAAGATATATTGAAGATCCTTTGTCCGAAGAGTTATTAAAAGGAAAATATGAAGAAGGAGATAAAATACTTGTAACTCACAAAAAATCTAAAGATAATCTTTCTTTCAGAAGAAGTCCGAAGAGCAAGAAACAAATGGAAAAGAAAGTGGTTAATAGTTGAGAAAATCTGAAAAACATTATGTATGTAGTAATTGTGGTTATGAATCGGATAAATGGTTCGCAAAATGTCCTATTTGTAACGAATTAGAGTCCGCGGTAGAATACAATACCGCGGATGTTACTATTAATACTGGAAACCTTAAAGTTCCAGATATAGTCTTTCTTGATCAAGAGCTTCCTCCAGCAAAAAAGATCCCTACTAATTTTCAAGAAATTGATAATGTGTTAAACGGTGGGTTGGTGGAAGGTGCGGTCTATTTGCTGAGTGGAGATCCAGGTATTGGAAAAAGCACATTATTGGCACAAATCGCAAAGTCTATTCAGATACCTCAAGGATTTATATTCTACGTTTCCGGCGAAGAATCGACAGAACAAGTCGTTCAAAGATTTAAACGGCTAGAAATAAGAAATAAAAATATAGGATTAATATTCGAAAATAATGTGGATGTTATACTTAATGCTATAGAAAAGTCTAATATAACCCCTTCTGTTATTTTCATAGATTCTGTTCAAACTTTAAAAATAGACAGTATTGATTCCTCACCTGGTAGTATTCTCCAAGTAAGGGAAAGTACTAGAAAGATGGTAGAATACGCTAAAAAAAAGAATATCCCTATAGTTCTGGTAGGTCATGTAAACAAAGAAGGAGCTATCGCTGGCCCAAAGGTGTTAGAACACATGGTGGATTGTGTTCTTCAAATGGAATTGGAAGGTGGATCTGGACTAAGGCTTTTAAAAGTGGCTAAAAATCGGTACGGCCCTACAGATGAAGTTGTTTTATTTGAAATAACCCAAAAAGGTTTAAAACCAATAGATAACATAAATTCTTTTTTCTTATCTGATTATTCAAATGAGTCGGGAAACACTTTAACTATAGTAAAAGTTGGTCAAAAATTGCTTCCCATAGAGATACAAGCTTTAGTCAGCAACCCTGTGTATGGGTCCCCTAGAAGGGTTACTTCGGGTATACCTTTAGATAGACTTTTAATGATAATTGCAGTACTTTCCAAAAAGTTGAAGCTCCCATTGGAAAGTAAAGATATATTTGTCAGCAGCGCAGGAGGGCTAAGAATCAGTGACAGTTCAATGGATGTTGCCATAGCTTTATCTTTAATCTCCTCGACATTTGATACACCCCTTTCTTTTTCGACGATAGCCTTTGGAGAAATAGGTTTAGATGGAAGAATAAGGGGTATTCCTCTTTTAGAAAAAAGGTTGGAGCTTTCACAGAAAATTGGTTTTAACAATATAGTTATTCCAAAGAATCTTTCCCCTAAAAAAAACTCTATTGTAGTTGCAGAAAGTGTAAAAGATTTGATAAAATTATTTAAAAAAGGGGGATAAAATTTTGAATGAAAAATTAGAAAGAATTTTTGATTTGTTGGCTCCAGGAAAGCCTATTAGAAAAGGTATAGACAGGATAATGGAAGCAAACTTGGGGGCATTATTGTTTTTTTGTTCACAACCTGAAAAGCATCTTAAAGAAGGACTAATACAGTTGGGTTTTAGACTCGATTCGGATTTTTTGCCTGAAAAAATTTATGAACTCTCAAAAATGGATGGAGCTATTGTCTTAAATAGCGATGGAACTCAAATTCTTGCAGCAAACACACAGCTTAACCCTGATAAAAGCATTCCCAGTTCAGAAACCGGCATGAGACACAAAACTGCAGAAAAAGTGTCTATTCAAACGGGAGATTTAACCGTTGCGGTTTCTAAAAGAAGGAATATTGTTTCAGTGTATTATAATAAAATGAAATATGAGCTCCTACCCGAAAATGTTTTGTTTGCTAGATTAAATCAAGAAATTACCATTGCACAAAGATACAGACAGAGCTTTATGAACCTTTTAGACTATCTAAATATCGAAGAGACAAGGGAAAATGTAAGCCTATCTGATGTTGTGGAGATACTCTCCAAAGGTTTACTAACAATAAAAATTGTACAAAGAGCCGAAAAATACTTATTAGAATTGGGAGAAATTGCTGGAAGCGCAAAATTAGAATATGAAGAAATCTTAAGAACAATCCCTAAGTATGTGGGCGCTGTTATAATGGATTACAGCTCAGAAAATTTAAAGTATCAAAGACCCGAAGATGCCACAAGCATATTCAAAGAATTAGACTTTAACGATTTAGTCGATCCCTTCAAAATAGCAAAAACTCTGGGTTATATTGATGTTTCATCTGAAGATGATCTGGAGGAAACAACTTTAACATCACGAGGTTATAGAATCCTTTATTCTACCAGGTTACCAACTACTGCGGTAAAAAAAGTTGTGGAAAGTTTTACAAACCTTCAAGAATTAATGAACGCCACATTCGAAGAATTAACAAATGTAAGCGGAATAGGTAAAAGAAGGGCGGAAATAATCTTGGGGGCGTTGAACAAAAAGAAAAGGGAAAAAGAAGAATTAGAACAGGAACCTCCTCAAATAATTAATAAAGAAAAAGAGGAAGATACTAGTTATCGCGTTTGAAGTTAATATTATAAAAAATAATATAGTTTTTAGAGGTGAAGGAATATAACCATTCTTGCAAGAAACAAAAAAGCTACTCACGATTATGAAATAATAGAAACCTTCGAGGCAGGGATTTCTTTGTTGGGTACAGAAGTGAAATCCAGCAAAGCAGGAAAAATTAATTTCAAAGATAGTTTCTGTAAAATAGAAAACGGAGAATTAATTTTATACAATATTCACATTAGCCCTTATTCAGGGGCATCCATATTCAATCACGATCCAGAAAGGCCGAGGAAACTTTTACTTCATAAAAAAGAAATAAGGCGTTTGCGATCTAAAGTTAAACAGGAAGGTTTGACGATAATTCCCCTCGAATTCTATGTTAACAATAAAGGACTGATAAAGGTTAAAATTGCTTTGGCTAAAGGATTAAAAAAATACGATAAGCGCGAAAAGATTGCAGAAAAAGAGTATGAAAGGAGAATTAGAAAACAACAAAAATATGAAAATATCTGAAAAAGTCTCATCAGCAATATCAATTAATGGTTTAACAAAAAGATTTGGGAAAACGGTTGCGGTTGATAATGTTGATTTAGAAATTAATGAAGGAGAGATTTTTGGACTTATAGGCCCCAATGGTGCAGGCAAATCTACCATTATGAAGACTATTTCCACTCTTTTAACTCCTTCACAAGGAAAGGTGGAAATACTCGGAAAAGATCTTTCCAAAAACAAACCAAGCCTTAGAAAGGTGATCTCTTTAGTCTCTGATTATTCTGTATTGGAAAACGATTTAACCCCCTATGAAAATTTGAAATTGTTTTCTTTAGCTTCAAATATCGAAAATAGTGATAAAAAAATTAACGAATTTTTGTATAGTTTTGGATTGGAAAAATATAAAAACAAATTAACAAAAAACCTCTCTTCTGGTAATAAACAGAAGCTGAATATAGCTAGGGCATTATTAAAATCCCCAAAAATACTTTTGTTGGACGAACCAACGAATGCCATAGATGTTGAATCCTCCAGGTTTATAAGACGTTATATATTAAACGAAAACATCAAAAATGGAACAACAATAGTGATAACATCCCATTATCTATGGGAAGTTGAACAATTAGCTACAAGTGTAGGGATAATCATAGATGGAAAAATTGTTATTAAAGACAATATAGAAAATATTTACAAAAGATTCGATTCTATAATTAATATTTACGAATTAACTTTTGATGAAAAAGACCATGAAAAAATATTAACCTATTTAAAAGATCTCTCAGATGTTTTGGCAATAAAACCCGTATCCAAAGAAAAATTAATAATTGATTCAAAAGATAATTCATTTACAATGGATAATTTTAACGTCTCGATAAGAAAATTACGTCCAACTTTGGAAGACATATATTCTTATATAATATCCACCCCAAATCAACCATAGGAATCAAATACTTAAGGTGATAAGTTTGCTATTAAGACTCGAAAATGTATCACATAATTTCGGTGAATTTTACCTTTTTTACGATGTCGACTTGGTTATAAATCAAAACGATAGGATCGCTTTAATAGGTAAAAATGGAGCCGGAAAAACTACTTTATTGAATATTATTTCAGGAAATATTGAGCCTATCGAAGGACGAGTGCTCAAGAAAAATGATTTAAATATATCTCTTTTAAAGCAATATAGATTAGATTTAAATAAAATAGATCCTACTTTGTATGACTTTCTAAAAGAAAGCGTCTCAAAAAATACACCTGAACATATGGTCGATAAGAACGTTAGGAGTTTGCTAGTAGGACTTGGTTTTGAAGAAGGCCAATGGGATAGAAATGTTTCTAGTTTAAGTGGTGGTGAATTAACTAGATTATCCCTCGGAAAAACACTTTCTGAAAAAAATGATTTATTACTTCTTGACGAACCTACTAATCACCTGGATCTCTACTCTATTGATTGGTTAATCGACTATCTCAAAAATTACAAAGGTGCGATGGTTATAGTATCCCATGACAGGACATTCTTAAAACAGTTATGTAACAAATATTGGGAAATAAACAATTCAAAGATATGGGAATTCAAAGGAACTTACAAAGAATACATCCAATCACGTGAAATTTATATAAATTCAGTAAATTTAAGAAAACAGAACTTACAAAAAGAGATCGAAAGACTCGAAAGAATGATAGAGCGTTACAGAAGTTGGGGAACAGAAAAAATGGTCAGACAAGCAGTAATCCGCGAAAGAAAATTAGAAGAGTTGAAAAATGAACTCCAAGAGATTCAAAACATCGAAGAAGAAAAAGGTATAGATGTAAAAATCCCACAACCCACAAAAACTGGTTACAAGGTTGTAGAAGTTAAAGATCTTTCTTTTTCCTACAACGAAGAACAACAATTATTAAAAAACATCTCTTTTGAACTCTACGAAGAAGAAAAATTAGCCATCTTAGGAAAAAATGGGTGCGGAAAGAGCACTTTACTAAAATTATTGATAGATGAATTAGAAAATCATGAAGGGAGCATTGAATGGGGATACAATATCAAAATCGGATATTTAGATCAAGTTATATCTAATCTCTCTCAAGAATCTGACGTCCTAAATGAAACGTGGGAATTGGTAAAGGATTGGAAAGATTTCGAAGTAAGAAAGTATCTCGGGAGATTTGGATTCTATTCTAGCGAAGTGTTCAAAAAAGTAAGTGAACTCTCTGGTGGAGAACTCACAAGGTTGGCAATAGCTAAAATTTTACTTGAGAAGCCAAACGTTTTGATATTGGATGAACCTACCAACCATTTAGATATCCTAACAATTGAAAGTTTGGAGCAAGCACTTAAAGAGTACTCAGGAGCCATCATATTTGTCTCACATGATCAATCTTTTATTGAGAATATCGCCAACAAATTTCTTTTGATAGACAACGGAAAATCCAAAATATCTGAAAATATTCAACCTCTTTTAGAAGAAATAAAAAATAACTCTTTTAAAATAAAAAAAGAAAAAAAAGTAAACAAAGAATACAGACAAAATAAAAGAGTTAAAAACAGAATAAAAACTTTAAATAAGGAAATATCACGAATCAGGGCAGAATCGGAATTGCTATTTGAAAATTTAGATTCAGTTGAAGCTAAACTTTTTGAATATGGGGACGATTATACTAAGGTGTTAGAATTAATTGAAGAAAAAAACAAATTAGAAAAAGAACTTACAAAATTGCAAAAATTGGAAAGTAAATATGTAGAAGAATTAAATCACCATACTAAAATCTCAAACAATAATTACGGAGGTTAATCATGAAAGGCATATATTCAGATCAAACCAACTCCTATCTTTATCCAGAAGAACCAAGTATAGATGACCATGTCACGATTAAGCTAAGAATCCCAAAATACCTAGGTAAAAGCATCGGAAGTGTTATCTTTACTCCTCAAAAAAATTCAAAAAATTATCAACATAAACCAATGCAACTCTCAAAAGAAACTACTTACTTTTATTTTTTTGAAAGTACTTTCAAAATGCCAGATAGAATTGTTAGGTACCATTTCGAAATAGATTTAATAGAAAAGGGCAAAAAAATGTTCTATGACGCTATGGGTATTGTAGAAAATCGTGCTATTCATGACTTTGTACTCGTCGCAGATTTTAAAACTCCAAAATGGTCCCATGGTTCTATATATTATCAAATATTTGTTGATCGATTCAAAAACGGAGATGAAACAAATGATCCAGTATCCCATGAGTATCAATACGATGGTCAAGAAGTTTTAAAAAAAGATTGGAACTCACTGCCAGATCCTAAAAATGGTCATAGAGAGTTTTATGGCGGAGATTTACAAGGAGTTTTAGAAAAGATTGATTACTTAAAAGATTTAGGAGTGGAAACGATTTACCTAAACCCTATCTTTGTTTCTCCAAGTCCACACAAATATGATACTCAAGATTACGAACATGTAGACCCTCATTTTGGGGTTATAGAGGAAGATTCGGAAGATCTGAACGAAAAGTACAAAGTCAGAACTACATCTATAAAGAATCTTGAAAAAAGCGACGAAATTTTAAGGCTTTTGATTCAACAAGCTCATGAAAAAGATATAAAAGTTATTTTAGATGGTGTTTTCAACCATTGTGGCTCTTTTCATAAATGGATAGACGAAATGGATTTATATGGTGAAGGTAGTCTACATAACGAAGATTCTCCCTACAAAAGTTATTTTTATTGGAACAACACCCAAAAAAGTTATGAGGGTTGGTGGGGCTTTTATACCTTACCAAAATTGAATTACGGAAATATCAGTTTATGGAAATACATAGCAGATATTGGAAAAAAATGGGTAAGCGAACCTTTCAATGCAGATGGATGGAGACTCGATGTTGCAGACGATTTAGGTAAATCCTTTGAAATGAACACAGCTTTTTGGAGATTCTTCTACAAAGTTGTAAAAAAGGCAAACCCTGAATCTATAATATTTGCAGAAATTTATAAATCACCTCTTGCTTGGTTAGAAAGAAAATGCTGGGATTCCATAATGAATTATATAACCTGCATGGATCCTGTTAGTTATTTTCTTACAGGCACTGAAAAACACAACGAGCATCATAAACCTGAGCTCTTAAAAAATGCTGAATATTTCGTTAATTCAGTCAGATGGGCCTTATCTCAATTACCTATGAATAGTAAATTTATTGCTTTAAACCAACTGAGCAATCATGATCATTCTAGATGGATGACAAGAACCACACGAAAAGTTGGGAGATTGGGACCAAAAACTCATGAAGAAGCTTCCCTTGGAAAGGATTTAGATGTTTTCAAAATAGGATTAGTCACAATGTTTACTCTTCCAGGATCACCAGGATTATTCTACGGTGATGAAATAGGTTTGGAAGGTTGGACAGACCCCGATAATAGGAGACCTTACCCTTGGGGAAAAGAAAGTGAAGAAAATAAAATGTTGTTTAATTCCACAAAAGAATTAATTAAAATGTACAAAGAGCATCCAGCATTGAGAAAAGGTTCTTTTGATTTTCTTGATTGGAATGGAGGATACGTATCTTACGCTTCATGGAATGAAAGTGAAAGTATAATCACCGTTATAAATAGGGAGGAAAAAGAAATTAGTATTGAACTGCCATTATGGCTACTCGATAAAAAAGAAGGCGAACTAAACCTTTTATTCTCTACAAAAGATTTCAATTTAGGCGATAATTCTTATACTGATGGCAAAAAATCTCTGAAAATTCCAGAGAAAATTGCTTTTGTATTTAAAATTAATTGATTCTCCTTGCTTGCATATATGGCTTTTTTAATGTTCTGTTATCTCACCCTTTAAAATATTAATTCCGTGTGGGATAAGATCTTTAATGGCTTCAAAACATTCTTTAACCGCTTTAGTGCTACCTGGAAAATTGATAATTAGAGTAAATTTTCTAATGCCACAAACTCCTCTAGAAAGATATGCCATTGGGGTATTCTCCGCTGTGGCATATCTGATTTTTTCCGGAATTCCCGGAACCTCTTTTTCGATAATGTTTTTCGTAGCCTCTGGCGTAACGTCTCTTGGAGCAAAACCTGTTCCTCCTGTTGTGAGTATTAAGTCTGCAATATTATTGTCGGATACTTCTTTTAATTTTTGTTCTATTTCTTCTTTTTCATCTGGAATTATTAGGTAAAGAGTTTTAATCCAACCTTCCTTTTCAATCATCTTAATTAGTAATTCACCACTTTTGTCTTGTCTTAAACCCTTTGATCCTTTATCACTTATTGTTATTATTGCTACTTTAATCATTACTTCCCCTCCTACTCTGAAACAATTGTTAATTTATCACCCGGAATCACGATGCCTCCTTCTAAAACTTTGGCGAAGATCCCCTCTGTCAGCATTATATTATCAGGATTGAATTCTCCTGCTTTCCCTATTTCGGTAATTTCGAGTAATACACTTTCACCTATTCTAAATTTGGTTCCTACAGGGTATTTGTATAACTCTATCCCTTCTATGGTTATATTCTGTGCGAAGTTGCAATATTTATCTTTTAAATTTAAATTCTTTTCTTTTACTATCTTTTCAAGACTTTCTACGCCCAACAGACTGACTTGCCTATGACTTCTTCCTGCATGATAGTCACCCTCTACACCATAGTTAGTTATAATGTTTATTTTATCTTGTTCTTTTTTGAGCATTCCTCTTTTCTCACATTTACAAACTTTGACAACTTTACCTTCTTTACTCACCGTTTTCTCTAACATAAGTTCCACTTTTACCTCCAGTCTTTTTGAGTAATTTTATATTTTTAATCACCATATCTTTATCTACAGCCTTACACATATCGTACACAGTTAAAGCCGCTATTGAAACACCAGTAAATGCTTCCATTTCAACCCCCGTTTTGCCTGTTGTTCTCACCGTTGCGTAGATACCTAAAGTTGTAGCATTTTCAAATTCAAATTTTATATCTATGCCGGTTATCAACAAAGGGTGACACATTGGGATTAACTCAGCTGTTTTCTTGACACCCATAATTCCAGCCACTCTTGCAGTTTCTAAAACAGCTCCTTTTTCTATCTGACCATTCTTTATCCTTTCAAGGGTTGAGTCTTTTAGCTTTATTTGTCCATAGGCTATAGCTTCTCTTTTGGTTTCGCCTTTATCTGTAACGTCAACCATCTTTGCCCTACCTTTTTCGTCTATATGAGTAAATTCTTTCATACCTATCCTCCAATTTGAGACATATTTTTCTTTGGGAAGAAATTATTTTTGTAAAAGTTGTGACTGATGGGTTTAAAAAGAAGAGCTTTTTCAAACTTTTCTCTCACACCTTCTGTAGAAATCTTCCCATCTTCATCGCGCATATTTACTTCAACATCGCTGGCAAGACAAGGCCTCAAAAATCCATCAGCGGTTAATCTCATCCGATTACATGTTGAACAAAAGTTATGACTAATAGCGGTGATAAACCCTACAGTTCCCCTTGCCCCAGGGACTTTGAAATCCTTTGAAGGGCCATTATTTTTTATATCTACAGGGACCATACCCATCTTATTGATAATTTTTTCCTTGAATTCGTTTAGAGATACATAATAATTACCAGAAAGAAGGCTTGTTTCACCCATAGGCATATATTCAATAAATCTCACGTGTAGATCTTTATCCTTTGTGAGTTCGACAAAACTTTCCAATTCACTATCGTTTAAACCCTTCATCACAACTGTATTAATCTTTACTGGACTTAAGCCAACTTCAAGTGCTGCTTTAATCCCTTCAATTGCTTGCGAAAACTCGCCCCTTCGAGTAATTGTTTTATAGGTATCGGGATTTAAAGAATCAAGACTTATGTTAACCCTAGACAAACATGCCCTTTTCAAAGCAAAAGCATATTTTGATAGAAGAACACCCTTGGTTTTCATACTAATATCTTCACGTGCATAAATTTTCATTAACTCATTGATTAACTCTACTC
>NZ_JALY01000068.1:0-2296 GCF_002924615.1 Petrotoga halophila DSM 16923
AAAAAGGAATTTGGTAATATTCTTGTAGTAGTAAAATCCATTGTAAATAAACTTGAGACGGATGTTAAAATAGTTGATGCAGAGAAGAAAAAGGTGAACAAAAGCATAGTAATGCTTGAAGGACTTGGCTGCGCGAATTGTGCAGCTAAAATGGAAAAAGAAATAAGCGGTCTAGAAGGAGTTGAATTTGCTGCAGTAGATTTTGTTTCGAAGAAACTAACACTGGAAATAAGTCCGAAAGTCAACCGCTCTGAGTTAAATGAGAAGATTGAAGGCATAGTAAAGAAAATAGAGCCAGATGTAAAGGTCATTTTTGAGGAGAATAACTCCAAGACCAAAATAAACGAAAATAACGAAGAGGAAGAAGAAGGTGTCAACAAAAAAGAAATCATAAGACTTGTGGTCGGTGGAGCAATATTTGCCGTGGGAATCATCTTTAATTTCCAAAATTGGCTTGAGCTTACCTTGTTTATTATTAGTTATATCATAGTTGGTGGAGAGGTTGTCTTAAGAGCAATAAAAGGTATTGCCCGCGGTCAGGTATTCAGTGAGCATTTTTTGATGAGTATTGCTACCATTGGTGCTTTCTTCATTGGAGAGTATCCAGAAGGTGTAGCAGTTATGCTGTTCTATCTGGTAGGTGAATTGTTTCAGGATATAGCTGTAGGTAACTCCAGAAAATCAATAAGTGCTTTGATGGATATTCGTCCTGACTATGCAAATCTTAAAGTTGGCGATGAGATCAGGAAAGTATCTCCTGAAGAGGTAAACATAGGTGACATCATTATTGTTAAACCAGGAGAAAAAGTTCCCCTCGATGGCAAGGTTATAGAAGGAAACTCAATGGTTGACACTGCAGCGTTAACAGGGGAATCTGTTCCTCGTGAACTCAAGCCAGGAGACGATGCATTGAGCGGATTCATTAATATAAATGGTGTTTTGACTATAGAGGTAACAAAGGATTTTGGTGATTCAACTGTATCTAAAATTTTGGATCTGGTTCAGAATGCCAGCAGTAGGAAGGCTCCTACAGAAAAATTTATAACAAAATTTGCGCGTTTCTATACTCCGATTGTAGTGTTTGGAGCGTTAGCCTTAGCAATCATACCTCCATTGGTGATCCCCGATGCAACTTTCTCTACATGGATATATCGAGCCTTAGTGTTTTTAGTTATATCCTGTCCATGTGCGTTAGTGATTTCAATACCATTGGGCTTCTTCGGAGGGATTGGCGGAGCGTCTAAGCGGGGGATATTAGTAAAAGGCAGCAACTATCTTGAAGCGTTGAACAATGTTGAAGTGGTTGTTTTCGATAAGACAGGTACTTTAACTAAAGGTATATTTGAGGTTGTGGATGTTAACCCCCAAGCCGATTTTACTGATGAGGAATTGATTGAATATGCAGCATTTGCTGAAAGTCACTCAAGTCATCCAATTGCACTGTCCATTCTGAAAGCCTATAACAAAGATGTCGATATTACTAAAATTGAAAACTATGAGGAAATTGCAGGTCATGGGATTTTAGCTAAAGTTGGTGGTAAAGAGATTCTTGTCGGAAACAGCAAACTGATGAATAAAGAAAACATTAAATATCAGGAAGTTGAGACTCTGGGTACAATAGTACATGTTGCAGTAGACAAGAAATATGCAGGCAATATTGTAATCTCTGACGCAGTGAAGGAAGATTCAGCTGATGCGATTAAAGGATTGAAGGCATTAGGTGTTAGAAATACTGTTATGCTTACTGGTGATTCGAAGGCAGTTGGGGAAAAAATAGCAACCCAACTTGGAATTGACAAGGTGTATACTGAATTGTTACCGGCCGACAAGGTAGAAAAAATTGAGGCTCTGGATGCTAAGAAATCTCATAAGGGGAAAATTGTATTTGTTGGTGATGGCATCAACGATGCTCCGGTACTTGCAAGAGCGGATATCGGCGTGGCAATGGGCGGCTTGGGGTCTGATGCTGCAATTGAAGCAGCTGATATAGTTATCATGACGGATGAACCATCAAAAATTGTCACTGCAATTAAAGTAGCAAAAAGGACTAGGAAAATTGTGATGCAAAACATTGTGCTTTCATTAGTGGTTAAAGCCATATTCCTTGCACTTGGTGCGGTGGGAGCTGCAACTATGTGGGAAGCTGTATTCGCTGACGTGGGTGTGACAATAATCGCAATATTAAATGCAATGAGGGTAATGAATACAAAAAGTATATAGGACTACATGATTTATTAACCCCTTGATTTATTTCCTCAAAGATAAAATCAAGGGGTATCTGTATTTAAATTTATAA
>NZ_JALY01000066.1:0-7145 GCF_002924615.1 Petrotoga halophila DSM 16923
GAGTTTCTAAAGACAGTATACAAAAAAATGTGAGGAGGAGATCATGATGTTAGCAAAAGAATTTACTTTTGAAGTAGAGGGTGGACTGAAAATCTTTGTTAGAAAGCTATTACCCGAGGCCGGTAGGCACCTCAAGGGAATCGTCCTGATTGTACACGGCGGAGCGGAACACTCGGGACGCTATGTTCGGTTTGGAAAGGTACTAAATGAAAACGGTTTTGTAGTTTATGCACATGACCAACGAGGACATGGACAAACTGCTGCGAACCCAGCTATTATACACATTAATGAAGGTGGATTCGAAGGTATGGTTGATGATATCGACAGGCTTTATAAAATCGCAGCCTCCGAACACCCTGGTCTTCCTATATTTCTTTTTGCCCACAGCATGGGTACAATTATTTGCAGAAAGTACCTTCAAAAGTACAGCGGACGTGGGCTGAAAGGCACAATACTTTGTGGTGCGGCTCATATTCCACAAATAAAACAGATATGCGATTTTGCGAAAACAATAATAGAACAGCATGGTAGAGATTATGTTGATGTAAATCTGCAGGGGGTGAACCAATCCTATAATGAAAGATTTCAGCCAGAAAGGACACCTTTTGACTGGTTGAGCAGGGATGAGGCTGAAGTGGATAAATATATTCAGGATCCGCTTTGCGGAAATCCCGGAACTGCAGGCTTTTTATACGAATTTGCGAAAGGGTACGATATTTTTGATGAAGAAAAGATAAAAGGAATCGATAAAGAACTGCCAATTCTATTTATTACCGGGGATCAGGATCCTTCAACCCTCTACGGTGAAAGTGCAAAATTAGCAAAGGAATTGTATCAGAAAGCAGGGATAAAAGAAGTTGACTTAATTATATATCCTGGGGCAAGGCATGAATTGCTGAATGAAATCAACAGGGATGAAGTTACAGAAGATATTATTGATTGGATAAACAAACATTTATAAGACAGAACTGATGAGGGGTAGTGGAAATCCGAAAGGTGGGATGATTTGTCAATGTCATTAAGTTAAGACAGGTGTAATAGAATTCTCTAAAGAGTAGAGTACAGAAAATGTATCCTACTCTTTTTTTGTGGAAAATCATAGAAACAAATAATACAAAATCGAAAAAAATGCTTGACAAGTAGTCAAAAAAATGTGGCGAAGCCCCTTGAGAAAAAATGATAGTGAGAAATTTAACAAAGAAAGCTATGTTCATAATATAATCTATCCGATGAGAACGACATCTGATGAGATTGAGTATGCTAACCATAATTTGTGGCTCATAGATGAGAAACTTGCATACTGCAGCTTTATTTCTTCGGATATCCCTTTTAACAATGATAATAAAGAAGAACGTACAGATATCATGATATTGGACAATCCAGTTGCGGTATCTGATGAAGAAAATGATGGAAGTGAATTTGACACTATAGTTCTTTTTGAATTGAAACGACCAATGAGAGATGATTACTCAACTGCGGAAAATCCAGTTACTCAATTATATGAATATGTAGACAAGATTAAATCAGGCAAAGCTAAAGACAAATATGGAAGAAAAATTATAGCGGGGAATGGCACAAAGTTTTATCTTTATGCCGTATGTGACATCACTCCAAGCTTGGAAAAAACCATTCGATTCAATAGCTTTAAACATACACCTGATAAAATGGGATACTATCTGTTTAATGATACCTAGAATGCATATGTGGAAATTCTGTCATTTGATAAAATTATCAAGGATTCGAAAAAGAGAAATAAGATTCTCTTCGATAAGCTGGGTATTTAAAAGAAGATAATGGGGTGAGTAAGATGGGAATCATGATAACTAAAATTCGAATACAGAATTTTCGTTCTATAGAAAATGTTGAAGTTGAACTAGAAAATACGAATATTTTAATTGGCCAAAATAATTGTGGCAAAACTAATTTTTTAAAAGCAATAGATTTGTCCTTGAATTCGTATAAAGATGTAAGTAAGGAAGATATTTTTGTAAAAGATAGCGAAAAGCTCTCTACAGATAAGAGGGCGATAATTGATATTTTAATTGTCCCAATAAATGAAAATGGAAAAAGAGAAAGAGAGTTCAATGAGTTTTGGAATTCTGCATTTACAGAAAAATGGATAACGACTGATGCTACAAACGGAAATTACGTTGGTATACGATCAATCGTTGAGTATGATATAAAGAAGAACGACTATGGAATTACTAGAAAACAAATTAAAGAGTGGAATTCAGATATTGAGGAAAGTAAAGTAGGTAAACCACAACAGTTTGGATCAGATATGAATAATTATATAAACTCATTTTTTATGGATGCACAAAGAGATATTTCAGATGACCTTAAAAGCAAAAAATCTTATTTTGGAAAAACAACTTCAAAAACAGATATTACACCAGAAAAAACACAGGAAATTGAAAAGCAATTGAATGATATCAATGATGAAATAATCAATAGTATTCCATCACTAAAGCAGGCGGCAGTAAATATCGCTAAAATAGGAAAGACTTTAGGAAACAAAGGTAGTGATATACAGATTGAGCCTCTGGCGAGAAGTTTGGGAGATTTGCATAAAGGGATGGATATAACCTTAAAGGATGGAAACGCAGCTAAATTTTCAATAGCACAACATGGAATGGGTACTCGCAGTTGGATATCATTTTTAACATTAGGTGCATATGTCGAAGAATTCCACAAAGAGGCTAAAAATGATGATGCTGATGATTATGTAATGTTGACTCTTGAAGAGCCAGAAGCTCACTTACATCCACAAGCTCAAAGACAATTATATTCACAAATTGAAGATTTCCGTGGGCAAAAAGTTGTAAGCACACATTCACCAAGTGTTGTTGCACAATCAGAACTAAAAAACTTAATACATTTTTATAAAGAAAATGGGATAACAAAAGTTCAAAGGTTTTTGGAAGCTGAGTATGAACCAGAAGAAATAATGAAAATTAGAAGAGAAGTAATAAAAACACGGGGAGAACTTTTGTTTTCTTCTGGGATTGTATTGTGTGAAGGGATAACCGAAGAGCAAGCTTTACCAATTTACTTTAAAGAATATTTTGGAGTAGATCCTGTTTTCTTAGGAATTAATATAATCGGTGTTGACGGTCAGAATTATAAAACATTTTTAAATTTAATCAAAAAATTTGGAATCAAATGGTATATTTTTAGTGATGGTGAAAAAGAACCAATCAAAGGAGTGAAAAATGCTGTTAAAGTAATGAGTAATCAAGATGTATCAGAATTGAAAAACGTTATTATTTTAGATAATGGTGAAGACTTCGAGAAATATTTAGTCAAAAGTGGCTATTCAGAACACATAATCAATGCGGTAAATGAAGTTGAAGAGAAAGAAAATGAACTGACTGAAACGCAAGTTGAGGGTCTTGAACAGGTAACAAAGACATTTTTTGAGAAATATAGTGAAAATGCAAAGGAATCAAATGACAAACAGCCAAAGCGAAGAAAGACAGATAAGCCACCTTGCAAAGAATGTGGTCAAGATATATATGAAGATGTCGTGGAAGTAATTGATGGACTTGATGAAGCTCAGAAACTTGTTTATAAATGCATCACCGCAAAAAAAGCAAAAGCTAAATATGCGATGGCAATTGCAGAACATATAGTAAGAGATGAAGAGCTTAGTCTGAGGATACCTTCAAAATTATTGTCTTTGTTTAAGGAAATATCTATTCAACAAGGGATCAAGGTAAGAGAGGAGTATATTGATGTTAAATCTGTCGGAGAAACAGCAACAAATAGTTGATTTTACTGATGGGGCTCTTTTAGTTAAGGCAGGACCTGGAAGTGGAAAAACTAGAGTATTAATTGAACGAATAAAAAAACTGTTATTAACAAATAAAAGAAGTAAAATTTTGGCGTTAACATTTAGTAATTTGGCTGCTGAAGAGATGAAGAATCGATTATTGGAAGACCAAGCAGTAGAAGATTATATTGAAAATGTTAATGTAGGAACAATACATTCATTTTGTCTCGATATTGTTCAATCACGAGGCAATCTCATTGGATTAGGAACTGAGCTAGTTTTATTTGAAAACAATGATGATAGAAAGAAAATGTTAGCAGATATATTTTTAAAAGATAGTGAACTTCTAAGATTATTAAAAAGTAAAGAGAAACCGGAAGTGTTTCTAAATGAATGTTTAGAACTTATTTCAGAGCAGAAGAAGAATTTTGTATCTCCTGAAGTTTATGATGGAAATGAAGCGTTTAAAGAAATATATATAGAGTATAACGAGTACTTAAAAAAACAAAATGCAATTGATTTTGATGATATTTTATTTTATGCGTATAGAATATTAACTGAAAATCCGAATGTAACGAAAATGTACACCAGTATATACAAGTTCATTTGTGTAGACGAAGCTCAGGATTTAAATTTTGCGCAATACGAAGTAATTAGAGCTCTGTGTGGTGAGACATTCAATAACATTATGTTGGTAGGGGATGAAAATCAATCCATCTATGGATTTAATGGATCAGACAGTAATTTAATGAGTAAGACTTTTGTATCCAATTTCCAACCAACAGTTTATGTATTAAATGAAAATTTTAGATCAGCAAAATCCATAGTTCGATTTGCCAATACATTGGAAGAATCAGATAGTGTATCAAACTATTTCTATGAAGGCGAACTAAGCGCACATGAGTTACAAGATGAAGAAGAGGAAGCCTTATTTATTATTAAGAATTTTAAGACACTAATGGAAAACGGTCATAGTGATATTGATCATCCACTCGATTTTGAAGATTTTGCAATAATTGCGCGTAATAGATATGTATTAAACAAAGTGGAAGATAAATTGAAAGATGAGGGTATTCCGTATTACTTTAAAAAATCAAGTTCGGGAATTGAAATTGAATCGGAATTCATCAAAGTGTTTGATCTTAGTTTAAGGTTATTAATAAATTGCAAAGATATAATTCATCTTAGAGAATTATGCAAAATAGTAAAAGTGGATGTGCCTGATACAAGCAATTCATGTTCCGGTATGGAACTATTAGAATTAATTTTGAAAAGTGAGTCCCATAAAGTAATCATTGAAGAGCTTAAAAAGTTTGATGAGGTGAATTTTGAATTTGGGAAGACGTTGAAAGCGGTTGCTGATTTTGTTGAAAATAGCACAGAATTTCAAGAAGAAGAAAAATATTTGATCTTTAATGATATTGAAATGTGGCAAAAGCATTGGAGCAAATATATCATGCAAGTTGAAAGAGAGTATAGAAGTGCTATTTCATTTAGGAGTTATATTGCGTTAGGAAAAACACAGGATATATCAAATGATAAAGGCGTTTCTTTATTAACTGCGCATATGTCTAAAGGGCTACAATATGAAGTTGTTTTTGTTATAGGTTTATCGGAAGGAACGTTCCCTGACTATAGAGCAGTAAGAGCAAATGGAAAGGAAATGGAACAAGAAAAAAATAATATGTTTGTTGCTGTAACAAGAGCAAAACGAATTTGCTTTTTGACATATCCTAAGGTTAAAGTTATGCCTTGGGGAGACAAAAAAAATCAACAAGCATCTAGATTTATTAAAGGATTAGAGATAAGAACTATATAGAATAAACTCAAATAATTGTGCCGAATAAAGCTTTCAAGTAAGGCACAATTATTTGAAAGTTTTATTGCGCACAATTTTTACCGGTCGGTAAAAATGTGGCAACGGTTCAACAGAACAATAATGTGTCAAAGTAGTGATGCACCTTACTATCGAATTGGCCAGAGATTTCATTCGAAAAAACAGATCAGAGTAACTCTTATTAGAGAAAAATAACCCTCCGCCAAGGAACCAGTGGGTCCTTACGACATCATTATTGTCTACTCAAGGCACGTTGAGAGTATAATTCTGATGACGTATTGTGGTTCAGATGGCAAAGAGTAGAGATTGACCACAATATATAGTGGTTCAAGGACGATTTTGGAGCGAAAAAAGAGTAAAAAACACCGTTTTTTGACCCCTGTTTTTGGGGTGATTTATAGATGACATAGGGTAAATTGAGTGAAGACATCATAAAGGTGGAGAAATTGATGGCTCAGAAAGAGGTAGAAATAATCCTCTGGGATGATAAGAATTTTATATAATCTAAAGTAGTGGTAGTTGTTTTGAAACAGCTACCACTATAGTTTTTTATTAGATTGAAATTTTATTTCAAACTATTTTAGAACCTACAATAATATTTTTTTAAAAAATGTTTGTATTGAAACCACCCTTTTATGGTACTAATGTCGTAGTAGATAGTTTTGAGATATTTCAAATAATATTTAAAAAACACTTGAATAAATGCTCATATAACTATTGACATATGAAAAAAATTATAATATAATAAATACACAACATATGAATAACAGCTCAAGTATTCAGATGAAATGATTTAAAAAGAGGTGATAATATGACTGAGAAATTTAATTCAATTGAAAGATGTGACTGCAATGTAATTCATGAGGAAATTGTAAATAAAGTGCGAGAAAAAATGCCTCAAGAAGAAACTCTATATGATCTAGCAGAACTATTTAAAGTTTTTGGAGATTCAACAAGAATTAAGATACTCTGGGCATTAGATGAATCAGAGATGTGCGTTTGCGATATTGCATTCTTATTAAATATGACCCAATCAGCAATTTCACATCAGCTAAGAGTCTTAAAGCAGGCTGGACTAGTAAAGAGCAGAAGAGAAGGAAAGATTGTATTCTACTCTCTTGAAGATGAACATGTAAAGCAAATATTTGACCAGGGATTAATTCATATTTCAGAAGAAAGTAAGTAAAGGAGGGTCAGTAATGTTAAAGAAGGAAGTAATTTTAGAAGGTTTAGATTGCGCAAATTGTGCAGCTAAAATTGAAGATGAGGTTAATAAATTAAATGGAGTCAAAGCCTATATGAACTTCATGAACAAGACATTGACTTTAGAAATTGAATCAGAGCAAGAGTATAAGAATATATTACAGCAAGTTAAAACCATAGTGCACAAGCACGAACCGGATGTGGTAGTGAAAGAAAAATCCGTTAACAAGAGCAATAAAAAAGTATTAATACTTGAAGGACTTGACTGTGCGAATTGTGCTGCAAAGATTGAAGCTCAAACAAGCAGCCTTGAAGGAGTTGAATTTGCTGCAG
>NZ_JALY01000150.1:0-1002 GCF_002924615.1 Petrotoga halophila DSM 16923
CTAATGTTTCAACGTTATTGACAACTGTTGGTTTACCATACAATCCCTCAAAAACTGGTAAAGGAGGTTTTATACGAGATTTTCCTCTGTCTCCTTCAATGGAATTGATTAAAGATGTCTCATCTCCACAAACGTAGGCGCCTGCACCTCTCACTAACTTCAAATCAAACAAGAAATCCGAGTTTAGAATATTTTCTCCCAATATATTTTTTTCATAAAGTTTTTCGATCGCTTTCTTAACGATTTTTATTGCCTCTACATATTCACCTCTAATGTAGATGTAACCATATTTAGATCCAGTGGCATAACCGCTGATTATTATGCCTTCCAAAACTTTAAAAGGTAGATTTTCCATCAAAAATCTGTCTTTGAAAGTTCCGGGTTCTCCTTCATCCGCATTACATATGATAAATTTGGTGTCATTTTCAATTGAAAACACCGTTTCCCATTTTATACCTGTAGGGAATCCGGCTCCGCCTCTTCCTCTTAAACCACTTTCTTTTATTTTGTTGATAACTTGTTGGGGCTGCATCTTCAAAGCATTTTTTAAGCCGAGAAAGTCGTATTCTTCCAAATTTTTGCCTAAGTCTTTTTTTAGAAAGATTCTTTCCATTATTTCCCCCTCCTATTCCAGTGAATCGAGTATTTGAATCGCCTTGGTAACAGTTAGATGAGTGTAATAAGTATCGTTAACCATCATAACAGGGCCTTCATCACAATGCCCCAAACATTCAACTACCTCTAGGGTGAATTTTTTGTCTTTTGTGGTTTCATTTTCTTCAACTTTGAGATAATCTTTCAAGGCTTTAACTAAGGTTGTGGACTCGTTTAATCTACATGAGACACTGTCACATACACGTACGATGTATTTCCCCGTTGGTTCAAGATGGAACATAGAATAAAAACTGATCACCCCGTACAACTGAGCTTTTGGGATGTCTCTTTTTTGCGAGATTCTCAAGATATCCTCTTCGGAGATGAATCCATACGTTTCTTGAATAT
>NZ_JALY01000168.1:0-20457 GCF_002924615.1 Petrotoga halophila DSM 16923
GGTCCTAATACGTTAAAAATGGTTCTTATTCCTAATTCTTTTCTTGGTACAGCAGCATGTTTAGTAGCTTTATGAAAATCTTGAGCAAAAAGAAAGGCTATATTTATCTCTTTCAAACATCTTTCAATTGAAGAAGGGGGTAATGATATATTGACTCCGAGAGATTCTAAAACATCAGCGCTCCCACTTTTACTTGATACAGATCTGTTACCGTGTTTTGCAACAGCCACCCCAGCTGCTGCCAAGATAAAGGCTACAGCGGTAGAAATGTTGAAGGTTCCCTTAGCATCTCCACCTGTTCCACAGATATCCATAAGTTCGCCGCTTTCAATACTTATTGGTGTTGCTTTTTCTTTCATAACTTTTGCACTTGCTGTGATTTCTTCCACCGTTTCTCCTTTCATATGCAGAGCAACTAAAAAACCAGAAAGTTGACTATGAGTTACTTTACCTTCCATAATCATCTCCATCGCCTGTTCCATCTCGCCCAAGCTCAAATTTTCACCTTTTACAACTTTTTGAAGATAGTAATTAAACATAACTGACACCTCTTTCAACTTTAATATTTACAAAATTCTCTATCAATTTCGGTCCCACTGTTGTTAATATAGATTCTGGATGGAATTGTACGCCATATATTTGGTAACTAATGTGCCTTAAGGCCATGATCTCTCCGTTTTGTGTAGATGCCGTTATTTTTAATTCTTTCGGGAACATCTCGTTTGACACGATAAGTGAATGGTATCTGGTAGCTTCAAAGGGGCTATCTATACCTTGAAATATATCCTTCTTTTCTTTGATATATATCTTTGAAGTCTTTCCATGGAATATCTCTTTTGCTCTGACAACCTTTCCATTGAAAGCCTCCGCAATACACTGATGGCCTAAACAGATTCCAAGAATTGGCATTACCCCCTTGAAGTGTTTAATAATTTCAATGGAAATTCCTGCATCCTTGGGAACACCTGGTCCCGGAGAAATTATTATGTGAGAAGGCTTGAGCATTTCAATATCTTTTACAGTTACTTTGTCGTTTCTATAGACCAAAACATCATCGAACTCACATGCTGTTTGATAGATGTTGTAGGTGAATGAGTCGTAATTGTCTATCAAAAGAATCATCTCAACAATCCCCCTTTTCTAAAGATTTGAACATCGCCATTGCTTTGTTGACTGTTTCATAATACTCATTTTCACCGATGGAATAAGATACTATCCCAGCACCAGCTTGTATCCTTACTTCATTTTCTTTGCATACCATCGTCCTGATTGCGATACTTGTATCTAAATTTCCTTTTGTATCAATGTAACCAACTACACCGGCATAGATTTCTCTTGGTTCGTCTTCTAATTCATCAATTATTTCAATTGCCCTAATCTTTGGTGCTCCTGATACAGTCCCCGCTGGGAACAAAGATTTCAATACATCAAGTGAGTTTAAATAATCCTTTTTTAAACCTTCAACTTGCGAATAGATGTGCATCACATGTGAGTATTTTTCAATACCAAAAAATTTTGTAACCTTAACACTTCCTTCTTTACATACCCTGCCTAAATCGTTCCTCGCAAGATCAACCAGCATTATGTGTTCTGCCCTTTCTTTCTCATCACTTAAGAGTTCTTTTTCTATAGCTTCATCTGCTTGGGGAGTTTCCCCCCTCTTTCTTGTACCGGCAAGAGGCCTGGTGATTACTCTTTGCCCTTCAACTTTTACGAGCATTTCTGGAGAAGAGCCAATAATGGTTGCCTCTGAAAAATTTAGATAAAACATGTAAGGTGAAGGGTTTATTCTTCTAAGATTTTCGTATATTTCAAAAGGATGTTGCGTTATTTTGCAAGAAAACCTTTGAGATAAGACGATTTGAAAAGCCTCACCAGCGTTTATATAATTTTTTGTTTTTTCTACTTTTTCAATAAATTCTTCTTTACTTGTGTGGTGTTTGATCTTCAATTTGACTTGATTATTGTTTCTTTCTTCTTCCTTTTGAGTAGAAATTTTTTCTAAATCTTTTAATATCTGATTATTTTCATGTTTAGCCAAAGAAATTCGACTTTCTACATCTTCTTCTGACCTGTTATCGACAACATTAACCAAATATCCCACCTCTTCACTTTGATCTAATATCAACGAGATTCTTGGAAACACTAATATAGATAGTGGTAAATCTCCATGTTTGAGATCTTTATCCATTTCATTATGGTATATATCTTCCCAAATAGAAATAATCTCATAACCGAAGTATCCGACAAAACTTGCAAATAAATCTGGGATATTTGGAATACTTTCATACTGAATACTTTCTAACTGTTCCTTTAAGAAAGATATGTAATCTGTATTTTCATAAAGAAGATTTTTGTCTTTTTCAATAAAATTAAGTCTCGTTTTCTTCTTGGTTAGATAATTTAATTTCACGACTTTCAATGGAGTTAATCCTATTAAGGAATACTTTTTTTCGTTGATCGAAAGATTTTCTAGTATAAACGAATATGGATTATTTAAAGCAATTTTTTTATAAATTACCATCGAATCAGGATTTTCAACGTTTATTTTTTCTATAATTGGTAAAATTGATTGATTTATTACAGACTTTTTTGTATACATATTCCCCTCCTTCTCAACCTTAATTTTTACTTAGTTTGTGCCTTTAAAAAAATAAAAGGAGGTCCTTTATCCCTTTTTTAATAGGAAAAAGACCTCCTAAATTAAAAAAGGGCATCCCTTCAGGGATGCCCTTTGATTACTTTCTAGGCAGATTCATAGAGGCACCCCTATCCGAGATGCCACCACCAATTAATTATATTTATTGTATTGTTTTTTAACTTGAGTGTTTTTAAAAAAAGATTTTCTTGATCTAACATGCTATTACCCCATTAATATCAATTTAATCTCAGTATAACATACTTTTTTAACCTTGTCAAGTGAGGTGTGTGATCTTTTCTTCTAATCTTTTATCAAAGTGTTCTCCAAATCTTTGGTTTAGAATTTCTATGATTAATTCTCTTTCACTTTCAAGTTTCCCTTTTCTTTCATCTTCTAATTTAGCTTTTTCTCTGCCTCTTTTTGTTATCTTTTCTAATGTGTCAAACATACTTGGTACCTTCATTTCTTCTAACTTCTTGTACCATTCCTCTACCCCTCTAAAGTCAAGTAAAAGGGCTTCGTTCTGGAGTCCCTCATTATTTTTAAAATTTCCCCATTTTTTTCAATTTTTCTGATATTTTTCTTACGTCTTGTGAGTGTTCTTCTTTTGTGATTAAGATACCGTTTTCTCCTTCAATGACTATAATATTTGATAATCCAACTATTCCTACAAATTTATCGGATTTAACGAACACATTTCTCCCATTTATGACTTCAACGTTTTCGTTGTTGTCTGAGTATCCTTGCAGTTCCCTTACTGATACCCAGTTTCCTACATCAGACCATACGAAATCTGCTTTAACTACATAGACTTTATCAGATCGCTCTAATAGGGCGTAATCAATGCTTATTTTTTCGACAGTGGGCATGATTTTTCTTAAGTTCTCTGTGTCCCATGGAGAGATGTTTATGAGTTTGTTATAAATATCAGAAGAATGTTTTTTCATTTGTTCTAAAAATATGCTTTTTTCCCATACAAAGATCCCGCTGTTCCAATAGAAGTTGCCTTTTGATAGAAAGGTTCTAGCTTTTTCAGGGTCTGGTTTTTCTTTGAATGAATTGACTTTGTAAGTTGAGTTGTTTATTGGTTTTCCTGCTTCTATATACCCGTAACCAGTTTCTGGTCTGGTTGGAGTAATACCTAAGGTAAATAGTCCATCGAGTTCTTGTGCGCCTTGTATTGCCTTTGATAGAGTGTCCCAAAATTTTGATTTGTCAGGTATGTAATGGTCGGCAGGGAGTATTGTTACAATCTCATCATCTTGGGCTGTTAGAGTTCCTATCATACAAGCTGGTGCGGTGTTTCTTGGAATTGGTTCTAAGATGATGTTTTCTTTAGGTATTTCTGGAATTTCTTTCATCGTTAGTTGTTGATATTTTTCTGATGTGATGATAAAGATGTCTTTGGGCTCCATTTTGTAGCACATTCTTTCATAGGTTTCTCTTATGAGGGTTTTGTCTGAGAAAAGTTTTAGGAATTGTTTTGGTGTTTTTGAGTTTGATAGAGGCCAGAATCTTTCTCCTGAGCCTCCTGCAAGGATTATTGCTTTCATAATTAACCTCCCCTTGTAGCTTTTAGCGCCCCCTTCGCCCCGCAGCCCACCCTTTTTAGGAAGGGACCTGCGGTCCCTTAAACCCAAATATTAAGGGGTAACCCCCTTAAGATCCCCAAGTTCAAAATCAAAGTTTATTATGAAAAAGCTTTTTGCACAAAGCTGTAAAAGGGCTTCGCCCTGTAACCCTTTTAAAAGTAGAGTGTTTTTTGTGAGCTGCGCTTAGTCGTTATTTGCGCCCCTTCGCCCCGCAGCCCGCCCATGAGGAAGAGGGACCTACGGTCCCTTAGACCCTGTTTTTCACCCGTGAGGAAAAGGATCTTTGTTAGCACCCTACCCCCGCTCCGCACCCGTTTAAGGAAGGAGGATAGGAATTCGCACCATTCCGTCCATAAGGAAGGGACCTTTATTTTATTAGGAATTTGAAATATAGTCCACCTAGAGGTGGTAGTGTGAGTATTATGGATTGTTCTCTTCCGTGCATGGGTATGTCTTGGGAGTATACTTCTTTTGGGTTGTCTACTCCGCTTCCGTAGTATTGTGCCCAGTCGGTATTGAGTATTTCTTGGTATACTCCTTTTTTTGGTACGCCTATCCTATAGTTATCCCTTGGCACTGGTGTGAAATTGAAGACACAAACGATGATTTCATCTTCATTTTCTGATTTTCTTATAAAGGATATTACACTGTTGTCTGCATCGTTGAAATCTATCCATTCGAAACCTTCGTAACGGTGATCAATTTCAAATAATGCGGGATGATTTTTGTACAGCATATTTAAATCCTTTAAAAATAGTTGCGTTTTTTTATGAGGTTCGTATTGTAATAGGTGCCAGTCTAAACTATGGGAACAGTTCCATTCTTTTCTTTGGGCTATTTCACTTCCCATAAAGAGTAAATTTTTTCCGGGATGGGCAAACATGTAGGAGTAAAAGAGCCTTAAATTAGCAAACTTTTGCCAATCATCACCTGGCATTTTTTCCAAAAGGGACCTTTTGCCATGTACGACTTCATCGTGAGAAATAGATAAGATAAAATTTTCAGAAAAAGCGTATACTAGGGAGAAGGTAAGGTCATTTTGGTGGTATCTTCTAAATATCGGGTCTTTGCTAAAGTATCTGAGTGTGTCATTCATCCAGCCCATGTTCCATTTGAATGCAAAGCCCAAACCTCCCTCATGAACCGGCGTAGTTACCCCGGGAAATGCCGTAGATTCTTCTGCAATGGTTACAATTCCTGGGAAGTATTGATAGGTAATGGTGTTAAGATGCTTGATAAAATCAATAGCTTCAAGATTTTCTCTTCCGCCGTATTTGTTGGGAATCCATTCTCCATCTTGTCTGCTGTAGTCTAAGTATAACATTGAAGCTACGGCGTCTACCCTTAATCCATCGATGTGGTATTTATCCAACCAAAATAAAGCGTTTGCCAATAGGAAGTTTTTAACTTCAGTTCTTCCGTAATTGAATATGTAAGTTCCCCAGTCTTTATGTTCTCCTAATCTGCTGTCAAGGTGTTCATAAAGAGCCGTGCCATCGAATCTTCCCAAAGCATGCGCGTCCTTTGGAAAGTGTCCAGGCACCCAGTCAACGATGACACCTATACCTTCTTGGTGCATTTTATCGACAAAGTACATGAAATCTTCCGGCTTTCCAAACCTACTTGTTGGAGCATAGTAACCTGTTACCTGGTATCCCCAAGAGATGTCCAAGGGGTGTTCGCTTACAGGTAATAGTTCTATGTGGGTAAAATGGTTTTCTTTAAGGTATGCTGAAAGCTTTTCTGCTAGTTCCCTATAATTTAGAAATTGATTTCCTTCTTTTTTCGCCCAGGAGCCTAAATGGACTTCATAGATTGACATTGGCTCTTTTATCCAATTTTTATTTTTTCTTTCTTCTATCCATTTGGAATCGTTCCATGTGTGTTTGTTTTGTATGTCGTATACAATGGCGGCTGTTTTGGGCCTTACTTCAAAATAAGTTCCGTAAGGGTCTGTTTTTAGTAAGAGGTCTCCATTTTGAGTTTTGATTTCAAATTTGTATAAGTCTCCTTCAACAACACCGGGAACGAAGAGTTCCCATATTCCTGATTGACCTAAGACCCTCATTTGATGAATTCTTCCATCCCAATTGTTGAAATTTCCAACCACGCTGACTCTTTTAGCGTTTGGTGCCCACGTTGAGAATAAAACCCCTTCGGTTCCGTTTATTTTCATTGGATGTGCACCTAGTTTTTCGTATATTTTGTAATGGTTTCCTTCGTTGAAGAGATATCTGTCGTATTCAGATATAACCGGCAAAAAAGAGTAGGGGTCTTTGTAGGTCCAGGTGTTGTCGTTGTAGTCTGTGCATTTTATTTCGTATTCAAATATTTGGGATCCTGGGATCTTTTTTTCGAAGAGTCCAGCTTCATGGATTTTATCGAGTTTGATTGTGGTTTTTTTAGAAATCAGATATGCTTCTTTTGCAAAGGGTTGTAGAACCCTTATGACTAAGTTTTCTTTGTCGAGTTCTCTTAAGCCTAGATAGATAAAGGGGTCATGACACTCGGCATTAACAAGCATATTTATTTCTTTTTCCGTTAGTATTGGCATGTGTTGCCACCTCCTTTTTGTTAGCGCCCCTTCGCCCCACAGCCCACCCTTTTTAGGAAGGGACCTGCGGTCCCTTAAACTCTGCTGGGATGAGGGCTTCGCCCTGGGACCTTTTTAAAAGTGGAGCGTTTTTTGTGAGTTGATTGATTATAAGTTTTTTTGTAAGCTGCGCTTAGTCATTATTTTCGCCCCTTCGCCCCACAGCCCACCCATCTAAGGAAGGGAAAAGCGATTTGCCCCGTGATCCATAATTTTTGAAAGTTTTATTTAATTTATGGTAAAGTATGTACCGTTTTCTTGGGAGAGTTTCCCGTCTATTTCTAGTTGCATTATAGTGGATAATATTGTTGAGACGTCTTCTTTTAAGGTTTCACATAGTGAGTCTAAGTTATTCTTGCCTTCGTTTATTAGTTTTAGTATTTTTTCTTTTACCTCCATTTCTTCAGGATTTTCAGAGGAACTTTCCTGTTCTAAGTTAGTTATTCCAAATAACTCTTTAAGGTGTTGTAAAGAGATTATGGGGGTGGCGCCAGAGTAGATTAGATAATTAGTCCCGTATGAATTTAACCTTGTTATATCCCCTGGTACGGCTAATACTTCTCTTCCGTAATCGAGTGCGTATCTTGCGGTTATCAATGATCCACTTTTTTTAGCGGCTTCAATGACTATGGTTTTTTCAGATAGAGCTGCAATTATACGGTTTCTGTAGGGGAATGTGTACTTTGTTGCCCTGGTACCTGGAAAATATTCTGATATTATTAGTCCTTCTTCTTTTATTTTGTTGTAGAGTGATTCGTTTGATTTTGGGTATATTATGTCTACCCCGTTACCGAGAACGGCGATCGTTTTTTTGGCGTTCCTTTGGGCTATCGAATCTATTCCATATGCCATTCCACTTACGACGGTGTATCTGCTCAAGGTTTTGGCAATTTCAATACATATAGATTTTCCATAATCTGTGGCTTTTCTTGTTCCAACAATCGAGACCGTTTTATTTTTTAAAAGTGTTGGATCACCGAAATAGTAAAGAATTACTGGAGGGTCATTGATGTTTTTTAATAGATCTGGATATTCTTCGTCCCAATAAGTGATTATGCCTAAATCTTTTATTTTGTCTAAGCTTTGAACGATTTTTCTTTTGTTTTCTTCGAATTCTTCTTTGAATAATGTGGGTGATGTGTCTGTTTCTGTGTATTCTAAGAGTTCTTTGTTGGATTTTTTATATACTTCTTTGAGGGTTATGATGTCTAGTATGTTCAATAGTTGTGAAAGCCTCCTTCTTTGATGAGACTTGGTATATTTAGCGCCCTTTCCCCGCTTCCCACCCATCTAAGGAAGGACCTTCGGTCCTTTATATCCAACTTCTCCAATATTAAGGGAGGGACCTGCGGTCTCTTAAATTCTGATGGGATGAGGGCTTTGCCCTTGCGCCCCTTTCTTACTTTCGGGAGATGATTTTTATTGTAAGCTGCGCTTAGTCTTTATTTGCGCCCCTTCGCCCCGCAGCCCACCCCACAGTTAGCCCTTAGCCCTGCTCCCTACCCCATTCGGAGAAGAAGATTGGAGGGTGAATGAGCAGATTCCTACCTCCGTTTTTTCTGAATGTCAAAGAGATTAGTTGGGCGTCTTTTTCTTTGTTTCCGTAGGCGATATATATGTGTTGAGGTTCCAAATTATTCTTTTCTAATACTATTAATACGTCTGAAAGAACGTAAGGATGAATTATAAAACAGCCCAAACCTTTGTTTTTTAAAAGATATTTTGAAGCATATAAGAAGTCTTCTAATACCTTTAAATCTTCAGCTGATCTGGCGATTTTTCTATCGCTGATTTGACTTTTTAATCCATCAAAGTAGTGTGGAGGATTTGAAATTACATAGTCTACAGATTCAGTGTCAAAATGGTTTTTGACGTTGTTTACTTCTATATTGAGGAATTCTACGTTGTTTATTTCGTTTATTTCTTTGTTTTGCAAAGAGAATTCATATAGATCTTTTTGTATTTCTATGCCTATGATTTTGCTATTTTTCAACATTTTCCCAATTACGAGACTGACGTGCCCTATGCCACTTCCGAGTTCGACAATGGTCGATTTGTCTTTAGCTGGATGAGTGGATAATAATAGTACACTTGCGTGTGTTGGGAGATGATGTTTGTTTGGGGTTTTTAGTTTTAGTGATCTGTAAATTTGGTCTATTTGATGGATTTTGGTGGTTGTGTCCATTGTTAGCGCCCCTTTGCCCCGCAGCCCACCCTTTTTAGGAAGGACCTGCGGTCCCTTAGATCCCGCTCCTCGCTTATCTAAAGAAGGGAATTTGTGGTCCCTTTGCCCAACTGGTTCGAGAAGGGCTTCGCCCTGTGACCCTTTAGAATCAAATTCTTATTTTTGAGAAATGATTTTTTGTGAGCTGCGCTTAGTCGTTATTTGCGCCCCTTTGCCCCGCAGCCCACCCATAAGGAAAAGAGTTTTTACCCTTTCATCCCACAGCCAACCCTTTTATTCCTTTTGAAGGAATATTGAATATTCTCCCACATTTAGTCTTTCTATTTTAGAATCAATGCTGTTCATGAATGAGAATGTTTCAATGTTCATTAATTTTATAGTAGAAGTTTCCATTATTGTTCTGCTGTTTATAGAAGAGTTAAAAAGATCTATTGTTGAGTTTTTGAATAAAGATTCCGCTACGTTATTCAACAATATTTCTTTTAAGTAGGTATTATCGATATAAACACCTGATGAGTTCGTTATTTTAACATAGTCGGATATTGATGAGTCGTAAAGACAAATTCTTCCTATACTTTGTATGTCAATTGAACTGTAATTATCAAGGTTTGAGTTTTTAAGAAATAATAATTTTCCTTTGCCTGTAAATTTGATGTTTTCAAAGTCTGTGTCATAAGAGATTATGGTTCCACCGTTGAGTGCTATTTCCCCTTCTCCAAATATATGAGTTTTATCAAATCCTGGCATTAAAAACATTAGTCCTTCAACAACCGCGGTGGCACCGTTATATAATCTGATTTGGTTTCCAGATTCAACCAAAAATGTTTTTCCTTCTGGGATGAGTATATCAGTATCTATAACAAAAGGCGTGTTAATTTGTGGCAAGAAAAGGTTTTTATCTATTTTGCTTATCGTACCAGAGGCATATGGAACAAGAGCCTCTGAGAGAGTGATTACCGGATCCGAAGGGAAACCGTATGTTCCATTGTTGGTAACTTTTCTTACAAAAATAATATCATAATTTGGGTTTTCAAGGAATGTATTTTTTAATTCAAAAACTTTTTTCCACCCAAATATTTCATCATATCTTTCAACAACGTAATTTTGATAGTTGGGATCAAATCGCCAAGATATGTAATCCAAATCTTCAGAGATTAGCCGTGCCGTAATTTCAGGTGGGGTAGGGATTTGATTGTCAACGTTTAAATTTACAAATTTTTCGGTTTTATTTTTGTTTGAATCAAAAACAATCATAGTTGCAATGGTTGTTGGCTTTAGTAACAAGTCTGATGGGTATTTAATCTCATTTCCATCGTCTATGAGAACCAAAAAGTTATCATCCCAGTCGTCAGAAATCTTCATGTCGATTTCTGAAAAAAGATTAACCCTTATAATATCTGAATCTATAACCGGAGGTTTGTCAATATCCGTATTTATTTCGATCTTGTGATTGTAAGTGTTTTCGACATCATCTTTGAACTGTAGAATGTAATTTTTAATTCCGGAATTTTTGGTCATTTTTATTGAGAAACTGTCTTGTAACAAAGTCGAAGAGGCTAATTCTGTTTCGTTGTAGTATAAGGAGACTATAGAAAAGTCTTCTTCATCTACTTTGTATTCTAAATTTAAATTGCCTGCTGAGAGTTCTTGGTTGAAATATGATGGTTTTGGTGGAGTGGAATCAAAAGTTATGTTTGTGGCATATTCAGTGATAATTCTATTTTTGTCATCTAAAAATTTGATATTGATTGTGTGGAGGCCATCGCTGATGTTGGATAGCGTCCCTTCGCCCCGCAGCCCGCCCGTGAGGAAAAGGCTCTTTGTTAGCGCCCCTTCGCCCCGCTCCCCACGCATATGGAAGGAAGAAGAGGAAGTCTCCTCCCCATCGATAATTATTTCCACGTTTTCATAGTAAAAGTTTGTTTTTATGGTTAACGAGATATTTGGCGAAATTTTGGTTGGAATTTCGATTTCAAAATTAACATTAGAATTAATATCATATTGACAGCCAGAGAGTAATATTATTAACATCGAGAATAATACTATCTTAGAAACTAGCTTAAACACTATTCCACCTCATAGAAAAGTTCAAGTAAAGGTGAATCGTTGGGTATTACTAATACGCTGTTGTTGAAAGAATCTTTGTAAATATCTGTTATCTTTTGGAGTTCGTAGAAATCTTGATCCAAGGAATAAGCTTCTGAGTAAATGTTTATTGCGCTTGCCTCACCTGTTCCTCTTATAATATCAGCTTCTCTTTGGGCATCTGACCTGATTCTACTTGCTTGTCTGTCTGCTTCAGCTTGCATTCTTTGGGCTTCTCTTTCTCCTTCGGCCCTTAATTGAGCAGCCATGGCATACCTTTCACTTTTCATTCTTTCGTATACGGCCTCAGTGTTCTCTTGAGGTAGATCGGTTCTTTTGAGCCTTACGTCCACTACATTTATTCCAAAATCTTCAAGTGATGCCTCACTACGATTTTTTATCTCTTCCAAGATTGCAAGCCTTTCGATTGAAAGAACCTCAGGGAATGTGTAATTTCCAATAACATCTCTTGCATGTGAATAAACGATGTCGTCGATTCTTGTCTTCGCAACTTCTACGGTCCTCAGTGTTTCAATAAACTTTTGAGGATCTTCTATCCTCCAAATTGCATATGTATCGGCTAAAATAGTTCTTCTGTCGGAAGTTATTACTCTTTCTACGGGTATGTCATAGATCATGATCCTTTTCTCGAGTTTAACTACGTTGTCTATAAAAGGAGTTTTTACATAAATTCCTGGTTCCGTTCTTATGTTTAAAATATTTCCAAATCTAAGTACTATTGCCTGTTGAGTTTGATCAACGATGTAGAAAGACGTAAAACCAAAGAGAATTACAAAAAAAACTACGATTATAACCACTGCCCATAGCGTCATATTTTTCATTGTGCATCACCACCGATAATTTCACTTAAATCCAAAAAGTTCAAGGTGTTTCCTTCTTCAGATACTACTTGTATCTTTGCATTTTTAATCATTTGTTGTACAGAGTCTAATATTAATCTTTTTCTTGTAATATCTTGGGAGTTTTGGTATTCTTCCAATAATGCTTTGAACCTTTCCGCTTCTCCTGTTGCCTTTGCAACTTGTTCATATGCATAAGCCTGGGCGTCGTTTAAGATTCTTTGAGCTTCTCCTTCAGCTTTTGGAATAATGTCATTGGCGTACCTTTGTGCTTCGTTTATAGATGTTTGTTGGTCTTGACGTGCGTTGTTCACATCATCGAAAGCAGGAACCACTGGTTCTGGTGGGGTTACTGCTTGTAGATAAACGTTTTGTATTAGAATGCCAGAGTTGTAACTGTCTAGTATGGACTGAACTCTTTCAGCGGTTTCCATGGCTATTTGATCTCTCTCTGTAGTCAAGACGTTTTCTAACTCTGACAGAGCAACACGTTCTCTAAGTACACTTTCAGAGGTGGATTTAACTAGGTCGTACCCCTGAATTACATTAAAGGCATACGCCACAGGATCGTTTACCCTATACTGAACAACCGCTTCAATACTAATTATATTTTGATCCCCTGTAATCATCTCTGCTTCATCCGTTACTGATCTGTATGTGGGGGTTCTTCCCGTGCTGGTGGTTCTAAAACCTAGTTCAACCTTATTTATTGTTCTTACATCCACTATAACATGTGATTGAAAAGGGTAGGGTAGATGAACGTGTATGCCTGGTCCTGCGGTAGATTTGTATTCACCGAACGTTTTAACTAATGCTACTTCAGAAGGTCCTACCTGATAAACACCTGTTAAAAGGTAGATGCCAATCGCTATGATAACAGCAATAATGATTATATTGCGCCATCTATGACCTTCATGATTGTTACCTTCATCGTTAAATTCTTCGTTGGGATTGAAGATTTCATATTCAGCCAAAATTACTCACCTCTCTTAAAAGTTTGAAATACCTGGTATTAGCGCCCCTTCGCCCCGCAGCCCGCCCTTCTAAGGTAGGAATCTGTGGGACTCAACCTAGCTGAGGAAAGGCTTTGCCATAGAGCCTACCCACAGTTTCTAAAATTTGGGGAAGGTTCAAAAGGCTTAAAATTAATTATAACATAAAAGTCCCATATGTTAGCAGATTTTTTAATCTAATCTATTTTATATTGAAAAATACATTAAAAGAAATATGGTGTTATAATAAATATAACAGAGGGCACAGTATCAAGTTCTTTTTCCTTCTTTATGGGTAGGCAGGAGGAATCTAAGCGACCAAAGATCCTCTTTCTGATGAGGAAGAAACATGTTATAGGGTGGGACCTGGCGGGCTGCAGGGTGAAAGGGGGAAAAATCCCTTCCTTAGAGGGTGGGGAGCGACAATAAATTCTCAAAAATAAGTTTTTGAGAGAGTCACAGGGCGAAGCCCTTTTGCAGCCTTGTGCAAAAAATTTTTTTAAAACGAACTTTGATTTTGGGGATCTTAAGGGGCAAAGCCCCTTAAAGCTCATGGGCGGGCTGCGGGGTGAAAGGGCGCTAAATCATTATCACTTTTGGAGGTAAAATATGGTTGATAAAAACAAATATCGAATCCTCGTTACTGGCGGTGCGGGTTTCATAGGTTCAAACTTAGTTGACAGATTGATAAAAGAAGGCCATTCCGTAATTGTTATCGATAATCTTTCCACAGGAAATGTAGAATTCTTGTCACCTTTGCCTCTTTTTTACCAACAAGATATTAGAGATTATAATGTTTTGGAGAAAATATTTGAAACACACAAGTTTGATTATGTTTTTCATTTAGCGGCACAGATCTCTGTTCCCGATTCTGTTAAAGACCCAAACTGGGACGCGGAAATTAATGTGATGGGTACTTTGAATTTATTGAAATTATCCGTTAAGTATGGGATTAAAAAGTTCGTATTTTCTTCTACAGGAGGAGCTATTTACGGTGATAACGCTCCTATTCCCACTTCAGAAGATTACTGCCCACATCCTATTAGCCCTTATGCTATTTCAAAACTTGCTTGCGAAAAATACATAGAGTTTTTTTCACTCCAATATGATCTGAATTACACTACATTGAGATATGCGAACGTATATGGCCCAAAACAAACTCCTAAAGGAGAAGCAGGGGTAGTGGCAATCTTTACTCAAAATATGGTTGAGAAAAAAGAGATAGTTATTTACGGTGATGGAGAACAGGTACGAGATTTTGTACATGTTTTTGATGTCGTTGAAGCCAACTTTTTATCAATAAATAAAGCGGATAAAGAGACGATAAATATCTCAACCAACAAAAAGACAACTGTAAATGATCTTTTTGAAGTGATGAAAAGGAAAACAAGCTATGAAAATAATCCGGTTTATAAGCCAGAAAGAGATGGGGATGTGAAGATAAGCTTACTTTCGAATGCTAAGGCAAAGAGTATTTTAGGATGGGAGCCTAAATACGATTTAGAAAAAGGGGTGGAAAACACTATTGAGTGGTACACAACCTCTTTATGAGATAATTAGACCAAAAAAGGTTGACGAGGTACTGGGTAACGAAAAGTTGAAAGAAATACTTAAAACCTGGATAAAGAATAAAAAGGTTAGATCTTTCATTATATATGGGGAACCTGGCAGCGGTAAGTCTACGATTGTAAGGGCTTTAATAAACGAAATAAAAGATTATTACGATGTTTTTTCTATTTCAGGGGCTATAGAAGGAAAGAAAAAAATTAAGGACATAATAGAGCAAAAAGATAATCTTTTTTCAAAACCCAAATTATTATTTGTCGACGAAATACATCGATTGAATAAAGCCGAACAAGATACCTTACTTTTAAGTGTTGAAACGGGAGACTTAACTCTCATAGGTGCGACAACAGAAAATCCAGCTATTAGTGTCAATCCTGCTTTGTTATCGAGGGTATTAGTTTTTAAAACTAAAGAACTAACTACTGACGATTATGAAAAATTATTCCAACAAATAGAAGATTATTACAAAGATTTAAAAATTTCAAAAGAGGCACGCAAAGCACTGATAGAATATGCTGGGAAAGATCTCCGAAGGATAATGAATTTAATAGAAACAGCAAATGAAGCTGGGATCAATTCAATTGACTTAGAATTTCTAAAAGATTTCACCGGGTATCGACTAACTTACGATAAAAACGCAAAATACAGCTTCATTTCGGCATATATAAAAAGTATGAGAGGTAGCGATGTGGATGCGGCCTTGTTGTACCTTGCTTATATGCTTGAAAGCGGTGAGGACCCGATGTATATAGCAAGAAGGATGGTTATTTTATCTGCCGAAGATGTTGGTTTGGCTGATCCTAATGCCTTAAACATAGCCGTATCAGCTATGATAGCTACTGAACATGTTGGTTACCCCGAATGTTATCTTCCATTATCTGAAGCTACAATTTATCTATGCTCATCACCAAAATCCAATTCAGCATACATTGCCTACGCTAAAGCCAAAGAGTTTATAAGCCAAAATAATTTCGAGGTTCCATCTAAATTGATAAATCCTTTGAACAAAAGAATGAAAAAACAAGGTTTTGGAGATGGGTACAAGTACCCTCACGATTATGGAGGTTTCGTTAGGGAAAGTTACATGCCAGAAGGTTTTGAAAATACCCAATTTTTCACGCCAAAGGAAATTGGAATTGAAAAGCGTATAAAAGAACGATTAAAAGATCTCTGGAAAGACAAGAAAAATTATTGAACAACGATTCATGAAATTTTTTTCATAAAGATTTGGAAAAGTTAGCATTATTGAAATTTTCTTCATTATTCGGGAATAATTGGCAATAAATCCTGTAGATTACTGTTAATTAGTTTTTTTCTACTTGACAAACTCTGTAAACTTTACTATAATTGTATCGAGAATATAGTTAAGTAGTAATAATATATTGTAATTCTAAGAGTTTGTTGTGAGTAGGTTTTTTCCTTATTGGTGGGAGCGGGGCCGAGGGGCGCTAACACAAGCTTTAGAACTTCTAAAGACAGCAAAATTTTGAGTTATGAGGTGAATATATTGAATGATATCATCTTAGACGTTAGAAATATGAGCACTCACTTTCCTGTAGCAGAAGGAACGATCAAAGCTGTTAATCAACTTTCCTTTACTTTGAGTAAAAATGAAACTTTAGGGATCGTTGGAGAAACGGGATCGGGCAAAAGTGTATCTATGAAATCGGTAATGGGGATGATAAAAAGCCCAGGCTATATTACCAAAGAAAGTCAGATATTATTTAAAACCAACGAATTCAGTAAAGACGGTAAGGAAGAGTTCGTTGATCTGGCAAAATTAAAACAGAAAGATTTTACAAGGATAAGAGGGAAGCATATAGGGATGGTTTTTCAGGACCCAATGTCTTCTTTGAACCCAATGTTTACAATAGCAGATCAGATGATCGAAACCATTGTTTTTCACCAAAATGTATCCATAGAAGAAGCCAGGGAAAGGGCTATAAAACTTTTAGATGATGTAGGGATTGCCAATCCAGCCGAAAGAATCGATGACTATCCTTTCCAACTTTCAGGTGGACAAAGGCAAAGGGTAGTAATAGCTATAGGCCTTTCTTGTAATCCAGAAATTTTAATCGCTGATGAACCTACAACCGCTTTGGATGTTACTATTCAAGCCCAAATTTTAGAGTTGATGAAAGATTTGCAACAAGAGTATAATATGGGAATGATATACATAACCCATGACCTCTCTGTAATAGCTGAAGTAGCCGACAAGGTTATCGTAATGTATGGTGGTACACAGATGGAAATGGCCGATATTTATACACTTTTTGAAAAACCTATGCACCCATATACCCATGCCCTGCTTTCCTGTATACCGAGGCACGATATAAAGGTAGATCTATTGAACCCGATAAAAGGGCAACCTCCTGTTATGCTGGATCCTCCACCATTGTGTCCTTTTTTACCAAGATGCCCCTATGCCACTGAAAAATGTAGGAAAGAATGGCCTGAGTTAAAAGAAGTTGAAGAAAATCATTACCTAAGATGTTTTAATCCTTTATCTGATTCTACTCCTCTTCATTATGACGATGTGATAGATAAAAAGGAGGCTCTTTGATGCTTTTAAAAGTCCGTAATCTAAAAAAATATTTCCCGATTAAACAGGGGTTTTTAATAGATAGAACGGTCGGGTACATTAAAGCAGTGGATGGGATCGATTTAAATTTAGATATAAATGAAACTTATGGTTTGGTTGGAGAGTCAGGTTGTGGAAAGACAACGATTGGTAAAACGATTTTGAGGTTGGAAGATCCTACTTCGGGTAAGATTTTTTTAAACGGAGAAGAAACTTCTCATTATTTTATGAGTAAAAGAGCTGGGGCAAAGTATTTGGAAAAAGAGTACATTGAATACGCTCATGAATTAGAAGAAGAGTTAGAGAGCAAAGAGAAGGTTCTTGAAAATCTTGAAGATGAAGAGAGAAAGTATATCCAATATTACTACGATAATGGAAAGGAAAAATTTTTTGATTATATGTTTAAAGATATAGATAGAAAAAGAGCGGATTTTAGAAGAAATGTTCAAATAGTATTTCAGGATCCTACATCTTCTTTGAATCCAAGAATGACGGTAGGACAAACGTTGATTGAACCGCTTTTGTTTCACAAGATGGCAAAAAATAAAATAGAAGCAAAAAATATTGCGCTTGATATGTTGAAAAAAGTTGGTTTGAAACCCTACCATGCTGACAGATACCCTCATCAATTTTCTGGGGGGCAAAGACAAAGGGTAGCTGTCGCACGTGCGATTATTTTAGATCCAAAGTTGATCATCCTGGATGAGCCTACTTCTGCATTAGATGTTTCAGTACAGGCACAGATAATCAATCTTTTAAAGTCTTTACAGAGTGAGTTCAACGTTGGATATCTATTTATTTCTCATGATTTAGGGGTTGTTAGGTTCATTTCAAACCATGTTGGTGTAATGTACCTTGGAAGATTAGTTGAGTATGGAGATGGCTCAGAAATATTTGATAGAACATTACATCCGTATTCCCAAGCTTTGCTAAATGCCGCCCCTCTTCCAGATCCAAGAAAACGAAGAGATAGAAAAAAGTTTTTGGTTAAAGGTCAAGTACCAAGTCCAGTTAACAGGCCGAAGGGATGTTTTTTCAACCCAAGATGTCCCTATGCTATGGATATATGCAAAAAAGATTACCCCGACTATTATAAAATAAACGAAAACCATTATGTTGCTTGTTTCTTATACAAAGAGAATAAAGATAGAGGTTTATCACAAGAAAAAGAGGGTAAGTTAGTAAAATAACTTAAAGGAGGGATTCACATGAGAAAGTTGTTAGTACTTTTAGTCGTTGCTTTAAGCGCTTTGACGATTTTTGCGCAAGAAGCTTACAACCCCGAATGGCTTATTGCCGATGTGGAAGGTGGTCAAAGAGGAGGAACCTTATACCTTGCAACAACTTCTGGCCCAAAAACTTTAAATACTTACTGGGCTCAGGAAACATCATCTTCTATCATCATCAATCAGGGTGACGTGTCGTTACTTGGTAGCGATTTTTATGGGCAACCTACACAACCGTCACTTGCAAAAGATTGGGGAGTAGAACGTACAGAAGATGGAGGTACACTTTACTGGTTTGAGATGAGAGAAGGGGTAAAATGGTCCGATGGTCATCCATTAACCGTTGACGATGTAGTGTTCACATGGGAAAAGATAATAGTCCCAGATTTAACGGCAGATGGTAACGATGTTTATATGGACGCTGAAGGTAATCTCCCAGAATTAACTGTCGAAGGTAATAGAATCATGTTCAAATATCCGACAGTATTCAGATTTGGGCTTGAAACAGTCGGTGGATTCCCAATAATGCCAAAACACGTTTTAGAGGACAAAGTAACCGATGCCGAAACCTTCCAATCCACCTGGACGGTAGAACAAGTTGATCAACTCGTAGTTGCTGGCCCCTTTAAAGTTACAGAGTACACCGAAGGAGTTAGGGTAGTTCTAGAAAGAAACCCATACTACTTTGAAAAGGCAAAAGACGGTGTCCAACTTCCTTACTTAGATAGAATTGTCTTCGAAATAGTGACAGACACCAATGTTGCAAGGTTGAGATTTGAGGCAGGAGAAGTAGATATGCATGGTCCTGCTGCTAAGGATTTCCCAGCCTTGAGAGCTCAAGCGGAGGAGAAGGGATGGAATGTAATAGTAGGACCAGCAACCGCCGGGTCAAACTTTGTGGCTTTCAATTTCAACGCAGCTGATCCTGTTCATAGAGAATGGTTCAGAAACGATAATTTCAGAAAAGCTGTAGCGTATGCCTTTGATAAACAAACTATTATAGAAACACTGTACAACGGTTTAGCCGTACCTTGCTATGGCCCAAGAACTAATTCTTCTGCTTTCTACAACCCTGAAATCGAGGAGTTGGGATTCAGATATTCTCTGGTTACAGCACAGAGATTACTAAGAGAAGCAGGTTTCAATTGGAATGATAAAGGTGAATTAGTCGATTGGGATGGAAACGTCGTCGAATTTGAATTGAACACCAACGGAGAAAATACGGTGAGAAACGAAATTGCTGTTATTTTAGTTGATTCCTTAGCAAAACTAGGGATCAAAGTTAATTACAGACCTATACAGTTCAATGCGATGGTTCAGAGAATGTACTCAGCTAACTGGGATGCAATTATCATTGGATTAGTCGGAGGAGACGATCCTGGATGGAGTACAAATGTTTGGTTATTAGATGGTGGATTACACTTCTGGAATTGGTCTCCCGAAGTTATGGAATGGGTTGATCCAAATGAATATTGGGTACACCCTGCTGAAAAAAGAATTGACGAGATTATGAGAGTTCAACGTTCAATTTTAGATAAAGATGAGCTCCAAAAACTTTGGGACGAATGGCAAATGTTGATTTCAGAGAATCAGATCTTAGTTTATACAATTTCGCAGAATTACTTGAACATGCATAAAAATACCTTACATTTGTATCCTGTAGAGAAGTATGGAACGATTAACCCTTACGGTTATTCCTACTCACCAGGTTTGTGGAAAATTGAGTACGCCTGGAAAGAACAGTAATTTTTAGGTTTGGTAAAAAAGGGCGGAAGGGAAACCTTCTGCCTTTTTAAAATCATAGTAAGGAGGCTTCAATTTTGCTTAAGTATATAGTTAGAAGACTTATTCTTGCTATACCTGTGTTGTTAGGAGTATCGGTTATCTCATTTTTTGTAATGCAATTGGCTCCCGGTGATTTTTTAGATACATATAGAATAAACCCCAATATTAGTCGCGAGAAGATTCAAGAATTAGAGACATTGTATGGGTTAGATAAAAATCCTGTAACTCAGTATTTTATATGGCTAGGAAACATTCTAAAAGGAGATTGGGGATACTCTTTCGTCTATAAAATAGGTGTTTGGGAGGTGATGATAAGAAGACTAGAAGCCACACTTTTATTGGGAGTGACAA
>NZ_JALY01000269.1:0-1635 GCF_002924615.1 Petrotoga halophila DSM 16923
TACCCACTTCAGAAATAGGTCAAAACAACGATTAACGAAAGGTAAAGTAAGTTAAGGCAAGAAGAAAAAGAACTAAAATATTGGATAATTATCCAAAATGCTCTTTGAAAATCGAGATAATTCTTAAAAAAATTGAAAAGTAATTAGAATTGAAGAATTTTTTAGCAAAAATACGCATGAAAGAAGCCCAGTTATTGAATAACCGTTCATTGGGAAGTATTGAAAAGGATTTAAATCTTCCAAAGAAACAAGCTAAGAAGCTGTTTCATACATAAGCGTTTTAGGGGAAGATAACAAATCATCTCTACCCATCTTGTGAGCTAAAAGAGCAGAAGCGATAAGGAAAAGGTTAGAAAGGTTGCATTCGAGTTGCACAGCGTTTGTATATTTCAAAGAAGTAGTACCGTTGTTGCTTTCTAACCTGGAAAAGATGGATTCAATGAGAGTACGTTTCTTGTAAATCTCTTTGAAGTAAGGAGATTCCCTGTTAAGGAAATGACGGAAATCATACTTTGAATAGTTTCTGTAACTATAACAGTTAGACTTACCCAAAGGACAGTTAGAATGATCATCACAAACGAATTTGGTTCTATATATATTTCTTTTAGTCTCAAGGTAATGGGAATGTTTAACAAGTTCTTTGCCGCATTCACCTACTAACCCTTTTTTAGAAGAACTGTGAAGGGGAATGAAAGCGATTGAACCAGTTTTCAAATGGACGTAATCGTAAAGATCACTTGAATCATACGCGGCATCAGCCAAGAAGTTAAACCCACTAAGATCCAAGTACTTAACAACCTTTTCCAAAAGGACGAAAGCATAATTCTTGTCATTGGCAGAAGCAGGGGAAACCACGGTGAAGATAGGGACGTTTAGGAAAGTGATAGTATGAGCCTTGTAACCAAGATAAGACATAGCGTTCTTTGGGTTACCGTACTTATCGTAGATAGGCTTAGAATTAGAAACAGGTTTAACGCCGAAATTTGCTTCTAAAGGAGAACGATAGTACTCTTTGTAATCTTTGAATTTACCGTGACTCTTCTTGTTGTTGAAGAAAGAATTAAAGATAATGGGGTAAGAATCAGCAACAAGATAACTGGTATCAAAGATCCCCTCTTTGACACCTTTAAGGACGGTAAAAACGATAACCTTATCCAAATAAGAAGGGTCAAACTCCTTCTTAAACGAAGAGAAAGTAGCTTCAGAAGGAACGTAGTTGATAATAGGATCGAAACCGATGCATTTAGCAAAGGAAGGGTTACTCTTAAGGAAGTGAATCAACTCCCTTACTGTAAAACCCTTAACTTTCTGAACGAAGATAGCTTTAAGTAAAGCCCGGCGGGAGTACCCTGTTCTGCCCATCTTATTACTGAAATCTGGGACAACGGACCAATCGATCATATCGATTAAATCAAGGAGATACTTAAATTCAGAATGTTCTTTCATATAGTCAGAGTAGACGAAATCGAAGTACAGTTGAGAAGAGTTACCGAATAATGACAATTGAATGACCTCCTTACGAGATAATAAAGATGTGGTATCAAATAAATTATACAGTGAGGAGGTAAAAGTATAATATTGAAGGTATTAAAAGTTAGTTACAATGGGTGTTTTAGAGTTTCTGAAGACAGTATA
>NZ_JALY01000089.1:0-21961 GCF_002924615.1 Petrotoga halophila DSM 16923
AAAATAATACGGTAAAATAATAATGACCCAGGGTAATGAAATTTTTTTCATAGTTCATAAAAAATTTATTTTGGGAGGAAATTTCTATGTTCGAAAGAGAAAAAATCCATGAAATAGAAAAGTCAAAAAAAGAGTGGGAAGAGAAAAAATTAGAACGTACCTTAAGCCGCTTCCCAGAGAGAAAAAAAGAATTTGTTACCTCATATGAAGATGAGATTGAACGGCTTTACACACCTTTAGATATAGAAAACTTAGATTACATTAAAGATTTAGGATTCCCTGGTGAATATCCTTTCACTAGAGGTGTACAACCAACTATGTACCGTGGTAAGTTGTGGACGATGCGGCAATATGCAGGATTTGGGTCTGCAGAAGAATCAAACAAAAGATACAAATATTTACTAGAACAAGGCCAAACAGGCTTATCCATAGCCTTTGATCTGCCAACGCAGATAGGGTTTGACTCAGACGATCCCATGTCCGAGGGAGAAGTAGGAAAGGTTGGAGTAGCAATAGATTCACTAAAAGATATGGAGATTCTTTTCGATGGTATCCCTCTTGATAAGGTGAGTGTTTCAATGACTATCAACTCAACTGCGATGATTTTATTAGCAATGTTAATGGCTATTGCAAAAAAACAAGGTGTTCCTTATGAAAAACTCAGAGGCACTATTCAGAACGATATTTTAAAAGAATACATAGCAAGAGGCACTTACATCTTTCCACCTAAAGAATCTATGAAGTTGATAGTAGATATCTTTGATTATGGAAGCAAAAACCTTCCAAAATTTAACTTAATAAGTATCAGCGGCTATCATATTAGGGAAGCAGGAGCCAATGCGGTTCAAGAAATAGCTTTTACATTAGCAGATGGAATAGCCTATGTCGAGGCAGCAATTAAAGCTGGCTTAGATCCAAATGAATTTGGAAGGAACCTTTCATTCTTCTTTAACGCACATAACAACTTTTTAGAAGAAGTGGCAAAATTTAGGGCAGCTAGAAAATTATGGGCAAAGATTATGAAAGAGCGATTCGGTGTGACGGATGAAAAGGCAATGAAATTGAAATTTCATACCCAGACAGCAGGCTCCACGTTAACCGCACAACAACCTTTAAACAACATAATAAGGGTAACTATTCAAGCTTTGGCTGCGGTTATGGGGGGTACTCAATCGCTTCATACTAACTCTTACGACGAGGCTTTAGGATTACCTACAGAACAATCTGTTACCGTCGCTTTAAGAACTCAACAAATTATAGCCCACGAAATGGGAGTAAGCGAAACTGTAGATCCTCTAGCAGGATCGTTCGCTGTAGAAAAATTAACCTCAGACATAGAAGAAAAAGCCCAAAAATATTTAGAAAAAATAGATGAAATAGGTGGAATGGTAAAAGCCATAGAGGCCGGATACCCTCAAAAAGAAATATTAAACAGTGCTTATAAAACACAAAAAAGGATAGAAAACAAAGAACAGATCATAGTAGGGGTTAACGAATACAATTCTGACAAGAAAGAAAAGATAGATATCCTAAAAGTTGATGAAAAACAAGAAGAAAAACAAATAGAAAAATTAAAAAATTTAAAAAAGCAAAGAGATAACGCAAAAGTAGAAAAATCTTTGAATAGATTGAAAAAGGCTGCAATAAATGAGGAGAACTTATTCCCCTATGTTATAGAATGTGTAGAAAACTATTCCACAGTAGGTGAAATAACAAACATTTTAAAAGAAGTTTATGGGGAGTATCGTGAAAGTACTACAATCTAATTATTTTTTTATATTAACCGAACCTTTGCCATTTTAGAGACTTCAGAAAATGAGGGTGGGGAGCGTGGCGAAGGGGCGCTAACACAAGTTTTAGAGCTTCTAAAGTCAGCATTTACCATTTGGAAAGGAGGCAGCATTCAAATGAGTACAAAAATCCGTGTATTAATAGCTAAACCAGGACTCGATGGTCATGACCGCGGAGCCAAGGTTCTAGCAAGAGCGCTAAGAGACGCAGGAATGGAAGTAATCTACACAGGAATAAGAAGAACCCCGGAAGAAATCGTTGAAGCTGCAATACAAGAAGATGTTGATTTAATTGGCTTATCTATACTTTCAGGTGCACACATGAAATTATGTGAAAAAATACTAAGTTTACTAAAAGAAAAGGAAGCTGATATTCCCGTTACCCTCGGGGGAATCATTCCAGAAGAAGATATCCCAGAACTAAAGGAAATGGGCATAATCGAAATTTTCACCCCAGGTACTTCCTTAAAAGAAATCATCGAGAAGGTGAAAGATATTGCAATGGGAAGAAAAGTATGAACAATTACTTCCAAAATTTAAAGCCCAGAATAAAACTGCTTTAGCGAAGATGATATCTCTATTAGAAGATAATTATTTGCAAACCTGGGAAATTATTTCTCGATTACATTCGGATATTCAACCAAAAAATTCATATGTAATAGGTGTTACAGGGAGTCCTGGCGTTGGAAAAAGCTCTTTTATCTCAAGATTAGTCTCATTTTACTCCAATAAAGGTCAGAATATTGGAATAATATTGATTGATCCCAGCAGCCCTTTCAGTGGTGGGGCTTTTTTGGGAGATAGGGTAAGAATGTTTGATTTAACCAACTCTTCTAACGTTTATATCAGAAGTATAGCAAGTAGAGGTGCAATGGGGGGAGTCTGCAATTCAATTTATGATATTATTGATGTAATGAAGGCATTTGGCTTCGATACAATAATCATAGAAACAGTGGGAACCGGTCAATCAGAGATCGATATATTCTATGCTTGTGACACTACTCTTTTAATATTATCTCCTGATTCTGGTGACGAAATTCAAATTTATAAGGCAGGAATAATGGAAATAGCTGATTGCTATATTGTCAACAAGATAGATCTACCTAATTCCAAAAGGTTTTTAATGTACTTAGAAAATTATTTAGATTCACAAAACAAAGATGATAAAAAAGTTTTTAGTGTTAGTTCTACTGAAAACAAAGGATTTGAAAAAGTTTACGAATGGTTAGAATCGAGCAGAAAATACTTTCAAATCCATAATTCAAAAGAAAATTTAAGAAAAAAAAGTCGCGTTAAAAACTATCTTTTCCATTTGATAGAAAATTTCTTGGAAGGTTATTCTTTGGAAGATCAAGATACTGATTCTCTTAAAAAAGACGTTATAGCCTTCATCTGTGAAGAGGAGGAGGAAAATGGAACCCAAAATTGACCACATCGGAATTGCTGTCAATTCCATAGAAAAAGCATTCAAGTTGTATAGGGATTTATTTCAAATTGAACAGGGTACAGAGGAGATTCTTGAAGATAGAGGTATAAAAGTTACCTTTTTATACATAAAAGATGTTAGAATAGAATTGATGGAACCTATAAGAGAGGATTCTGAAATATCAAATTTTTTAAAAAAACGAGGCGTGGGATTCCACCACATCGCATACCAAGTAGACAATATTCGAATGATCTTGGAAAACGCAAAAAAACTTGGTTATAAAACCTTATCTGATGAACCTAATCGAGGAGCGGGTGGAAGTTTAGTGTTCTTTTTACATCCAAAATCTGCTAACGGTATTTTAACTGAGTTCGTTGAGTATCAAAAATAACAAATAACAGTTTGCAGGGTGAGGAGACAAGCACTCCTTTATCCTTTAAGATGGGCTGCAAGGTCTAACGGACCTTTGGTCCCTTCCTTTAAATGGGCGGGGAGCGGGGTAAAGGGACGCTAAAACAGATTTTAGAGTTTCTAAAAGCAGTAAATATTGCAAATAAGGAGGCTTCATATATGCCAGATGAAGAACTAATTCAAAAAATAAAAGAATTGAAGAAAAAGAAAGAATCCCTTCTTCTTGGAGGAGGAGAAGAGAGAATAGAAAAACAACATAAAATAGGTAAGTTAACAGCCCGTGAAAGAATAGAAGCTCTCGTAGATGAAGGTACTTTTGAAGAAATCGATATGTTAGTTAAACATAGATGTACATACTTTGATTTAGATAAAAAAGAATTTCCATACGATGGAGTTGTCACAGGATTTGGAGAGATCAACGGCAAAAAAGTTGCAATTTTTTCCCAAGATTTCACCATTCAAGGTGGATCCCTTGGAGAAATGCATGCAAAGAAAATAATGAAATTACAAGATTTGGCAATGAAATACGGCATTCCTTTAATCGGAATAAACGACTCTGGAGGAGCCAGAATACAGGAAGCGGTTGATGCTCTATATGGCTACGGTGGAATCTTCTATAGAAACACCCAGGCTTCTGGTGTAATCCCACAAATAACTGTTATAGCAGGCCCGTGTGCAGGAGGAGCGGTTTATTCTCCAGCGATAACTGATTTCGTAATTATGGTTGATCAAACTTCCCAAATGTTCATCACCGGCCCTCAGGTTATAAAAACTGTGACTGGAGAAAACATTGATAAAGAGAATCTGGGTGGGGCAAAAATTCATAACTCAAAAAGTGGTGTTGCCCACCTTTTGGCAAAAGACGATGAGGAAGCCATGGAACTTGTCAGAAAGCTACTTTCTTACATACCTTCAAACAATATGGATCCTGTAGAACCCACTGATTACGATAAAAGCTACGAATTACCTGAAGAAATAAACGAAATAGTTTCACCTAACCCGAAAAAAAGTTACGATGTAAAAGATTTAATCAAATTAGTATTCGATCCCGGTACTTTCTTCGAAATTCATCCTCATTTTGCCAAAAATATGGTTGTAGGATTTGCCAGATTGGAAGGAAAATCTGTTGGAATCATTGCCAACCAACCAAAAATCTTGGCCGGTTCGCTCGATATCGATGCTTCCGATAAAGCAGCCAGATTTATAAGATTCTGTGATTCTTTTAATATACCTATTATAACCTTTGTTGACACACCTGGATATTTACCAGGAGTATCACAAGAACACGGAGGAATAATTAGACATGGAGCAAAGCTTTTGTATGCTTATTCTGAATCCACAGTTCCAATGATTACTGTAATTCTTAGAAAAGCCTACGGTGGAGCATATATTGCAATGGCTTCACAACATTTAGGCGCTGATTTCGTATTTGCCTATCCAACTGCGGAAATAGCTGTTATGGGATCCGAAGGAGCAGCAAACATTATCTTTGCAAAAGAGATAGAAAATTCCGAAAATCCGGAAGAAACGAGAAAAAAACGCGTAGAAGAATACAAAGAGCGGTTTGCAAATCCCTATGAAGCAGCCTCAAGGGGTTATATAGAAGATGTTATAGAACCCATCGAAACAAGAAAAAAATTATCTGCTTCTCTCTCTATAGCTTACTCAAAGGTAAAACCAACTCCATCTAAAAAGCATGGAAATATTCCTTTATGATGGAGGGGTAATTATGAAAAATGTATGGTTTATTGCGTTAATGGGAATATCTATAGTTTTTTTATTGTTAATAATTTTAATGACGATGATTTGGCTTTTTCGCTTTTTCTTTAAAAGTAAAAATAGTAATAATTTACCGGGCAAATCAAGTTTAGGAAAACCTCAAAAAGAGTACATAAAGCCACCACAAGTTAAAAGAATTGAAAACCATGAAAAAAGAGATGAAGAAGAACTTTTTGCTATCGTTTCAGCTATAACTACTTATCTTACTCATAAAGAATTCAAAATTGAAAGTATTAAAGAAGTTTCAAACAAAGAGTTAGAATCAAAAAGGGAAATTAAAACAAGATGGATGAAACATGAACCTTCTATTTCTTGGAGACCTTATTACAAAAAAAGGTGGAGGTAAAGTAAATTGAAAAGAAAATTCAAAGTTACTATAAACGATAAAACCTATGAGGTTGAAGTTGAGGAAATAGGCTCTGAAAATACTAACGAAGAAAAAATAAAACAAACAGAAGAAAGAACCTCTGAAAAAGAGAAATTTAGTGAGTCTCCCAAACCTACTGCCGACAAAAAAAACGAAAAAAGAGCCAAGAAAAAACCTACGAAAAAACAAAAAGATGAAGAGGAAAAGATCCCTGAGGAGTCAATTAAAAGAGAAACAGACGCCGGTTATGAGGTCAAAGCTCCTCTTCCAGGAGTAATTAACGAAATAAATGTGAAAGAAGGACAAAGCGTTAAAGCTGGAGATAAGCTTGTCATAATAGAAGCAATGAAGATGGAAAATGAAATACCCGCTGAAAATGACGGTGTAGTTGAAAAAATTTTGGTAAAAAGAGGGGACAGCGTCGAGGGGGATCAAACATTAATGATTATAAGGTAAAAACCATTAATCTCCAACGTGAAAGGGGGCACATGTCTCGATCAAATGAATGAAACTCTCGCTTTAAAAATAAGACGATTTGTGATATCCATTATAATTTTTGTTCTAATAGTCTTTACTGGAACGGTAGGGTATATGGTACTGGAAGATTGGGTTTTTTTAGACTCTCTATTTTTTACTATAATCACATTGAGTACCGTTGGATACGATATACCTGCCGATCTATCGAGAGTTTCACATATATTTACAATGGCATTGATCCTCTCTGGAATAACGGTAGTTTTATACTCTCTTTCAACCCTAACCTCCTTCATTGTTGAAGGTGAGATGAGAAACGTTTTGGAGGTAAGAAAAAGGATGAAAAAAATAGATGGTATGAATAATCATTATATTGTTGTAGGAGCCGGTAAAACAGGATTTTTTGTCTGTCAAAATCTGTTAAAAGAGAAAAAAGATTTTATCCTATTGGACAAATCAGAAGAAAGAGCCCAACAATTTCTAAAAGAAATAAATGCGGAAATTCCATATTTTATTGGTGACGCAAAAAATGAAACGGTGCTGGAAGAAGTTGGAGTCAAAAGAGCTGATAGCATCATATTAACCCTACCTTCCGATGTGGATAACTTGTTTGTTGCTTTAACGGTGAAAAGTATAGTTCCTAAAATCAACATTATTTCAAAAGTCAACGACCCAGAATCGGTGAAGAAACTTTCTTATGCCGGGATCAACAAGATCGTTCTTGAATCTGAAATCTCCGGTAATAGATTAGCCTATATGGCAACCCGGCCTAACATTGTATCGTTTCTTGAAACGATAATACACACACCTGAAAAAGATTTACAGCTGGAAGAGGTGGATATACCCAAAAACTCTTGGGTAATTGGTAAATCCCTTAAAGAAATAGCCCTACCCGACAAGGTAGATATGATTGTGATAGCCGTAAGAAAAAAAGATAATAAAAGTATATTCAATCCTAAGGCAAATACCATAATAGAAGAGGGAGATGTGATAATAGTACTGGGGGAAGATTCTAAAATTAAAAGATTGCGAGAGATAGTTGAGCAAGATAGTTACCAGCTAAGCTGAGGGGGTATAAAATGTATAAAAAAACTTTGTTTCCCATTTTAACGATCCTTTTACTTTTTTCACTAGGATTTTCAATAAATTTAGAAGTTGACTTTCAAGGAACATACGATAATTACGACGAAGAAACCTTCACTGACAGGATAGGTATAAAATTATACAATTACACTCCAAACTTTGATATCACAAGCGGGTTAGCCTTCTACAACGATGATAAATATTATTTTTATGAGTCAAGTTACTACTGGGATCACTATTTTTTGATAGAAAATAGTTATATCACCCTTAGAAACGACGATCAAACCCTTGAGTTGAGTGGAGGTATAAAGCAACTAAAAGATGAGGTGAATTCTCCTTATTCATTGTTCTTTTCTTCCAATAATATTCCTCTTGTCAATTTAGATGTAGGTTATGAAGATGAACATTTCTTTTTTGAAACTATGTGGGTTCAATTGGTAAGTGAAAATAACTGGAATTTTGCTCCTAAAGCAATGAATTACAAAACGTATGGATTGAAATTTGGCAATTTCAGGGTAGGTTATCAAGATGTGCTAGTTTACAACAGGGCCTTTGACTTTTTTTATTTTCTAAACCCCATGCCTGCATATTTTGCTCAAGAGATTAGAGCATTCAAGAATGATATGCCTTGGTCTGAAGATATAAACGATAACTCAATAATGGGATTCTTCTTTGATTACAAGGACTCTAATTATTATATATACTCTCAACTATTAGTAGACGATTTCAACACCAACAGGTTCTTCAATCCAGAGGGCACACAAAATCCTGATAAAGTAGCCTTTTCTTCAGGCTTAAATCTAACAAGCAACTTAGGAACTTTTGGTGTTTACGGTGCCTTTGCAACCCGATACACTTTTCAACCAGGATGTGGGGACAGTAGTTACACTATCTATCCAGAAAGTATTTATTATTACTATAATGATGATAATGAGAAGATTATGAAGATTATAGAGTACACAGATAACTACATCGGATACAAATACGGCGAAAACACGGTTTCTTTCCTAGTTGACTATGATTACACGTACAATAATTGGCTCAACCTTTATTCTTCTTTTGAAACGGTGTTTTCTGGAAGCAAATCACCAACCGAGGATACCGCTCCAGATGAAGGCACCTACCTTTTGGATGATCCGCTTTTGGAAAAACGATATGTATATACCATAGCAACAAACTTCTATTTTAAAAATCTTGAATTTAACCTATCAGCCGATATGGGAGTAATACAAAACAAATTAGAATTCAATGAAGATAAAGATACTTTCGAACCTTCAACTGAAGATGAAAACATTTTAAGACTAAACTTTGGATTTGGTATAGAATTTTAATATAATTTTTAAATAAAAACAATAACCTTCTTTCTATTTTCTGTTATAATTGCACATGAAAAAATCCTGCTTCTGATAAGTTCAGAGGCCTAAGACCATAGGAGGAGGTATAAAGTGGGAAAAAGATACTATGAAACAATGTTTGTCATTAGAACAGACATTCCTGAAGAGGAAAGAAATGCTTTGGCAGAAAAGGTGAGAGGTTGGATAGAAGGCCAACTGGAAGGTGAAGTCGAAGAGTTCACGAGATGGGGTGTAAGAAAATTAGCCTATAGAACTCAAAAAGGTAAATTTACAGAAGGAGATTATACTTACATCATATACAAAGCTGATCCAGAAAAGGTTAACCAACTGGATGATCTTTTTAAAGTTAACCAAGAGATTTTTAGGTTCCAAACGATTAGAAGAGAAGATCTTGAAAAAAAAGTAAGAAAAACTCAGAAAGAATCAAAAATAAAGGTAGAAGAACCAGAAACTAGTGAAGAAATTTAACTAAAATTAGGAAGTGTTTCTTATGTCTATTTCTTATAATAAAGTTATTTTGGTTGGAAGATTAACCAGAGATCCAGAGATACGCTCTACTATGAATGGAAATAACGTTGCAAACTTTCACTTAGCTGTTGACAGACGTACTTCAAATAATCAAGATGGTACAGATTTCATAAAAATCGTGGCTTTTGGTAAACAAGCAGATTTTGCATCAAACTATTTAAAAAAAGGAAAGTTGATCCTAGTAGAAGGATCACTTCATATTAATCAATGGACAGATAGAGATAATATTAAAAGAGAAACCGCAGAAATTTGGGCTAATAGAATGAATTTTATGGAAACAAAAAAGGCTCAACAAGCTAACGAATTTTCTGATATGGACATTAGGGTGGAAGAAGGATTCTCAGAGAAAGAGAGAATTTCAGACAATGATAATACGATCGAAGAAATAGATGATGACGCTTTACTCGAGAACGATGCTCTCTTAGAAGAAAGCTTTAGTGATCTCGAAAATCATCTTTCTTCAGATGATAAACCCATCTGATCACAAAAACGTACAAATAAGTTTTTAATAAAAAATGGTAACGGGAAAGAAAATAACAATTGGGAAAAACGGAGGTTTTAACTAGGATGGCTTACGTTAAAAGGGAAAGAAAAAAAGTAAAAAAATGCAAATTATGCAGAGATAACGTTGAATATATTGATTACAAAGATGTTAGAAAATTGAAGGAGTTTATGAACGATAAGGGAAAAATCCTTCCAAAAAGGATAAATGGAAATTGTGCCAAACATCAAAGAATGGTTCGAAGAGCGATTCATCGTGCTAGAAAAATGATGCTGGTTCCTTATGTGAACGAGTGAGGCGACAATTTACATCGTAAATACAATAGATAGAGGAATCCCTCTATCTATTTTTTTTGAAGGTATGTTTTTCATCCAATTATGATAAAATTGTACAAAGGGGTGTTGTAAAAGATGAAAGTATTGTTGCTGGAAGATGTGGCAAAATTAGGGAGAAAAGGTGAAATAAAAGAGGTATCTGATGGATACGCAAGGAATTATCTGATTCCAAAAAATTTGGCTGTTGAAGCAACCGATGGTTATATAAAGCACATAAAAGAAAGCAAAAAAATAGAAGACAAAAAGAAGGAAAACCTAAGAAAAAGAAGCGAAGAAATTTTAGAAAAATTAAAAGATACAAAAATAGAAATAAAAGCAAAAGCTGGAGAAAAAGGCAAACTTTTTGGTGCTGTAACAGCTCAAGATATATCCGAGAAAATAGAAGAATTACTCGATGAAAAATTTGATAAAACTTGGTTTGATGAAAAGGTAAACATAAAAGAATTAGGAACTCACACTTTAAAAGTGAAACTCCCTCAAGCTGTGAGAGGGGAAATAAAGGTAGTAATTAAATCAGAAAACGAATAAATTACAATGGGAGTTGTGGTAGTTGGAGTTTTTAATAAGATCAAAGGCATTATATACGACATGGGTTTTTTATAAGCCTGATAGAATACTTTTCGATGCTGGTGAAGGGGTTAGTGCAGAGTTAGGAAACAAAATATATGGTATTGAAAAGATTATTTTAACACACTCCCACGTAGATCATATAGCTGGATTATGGGGTATCATTAACACTCGTAATAACGCTATGGGGAATAGAAATAAAAAACTTGAAATTTATTATCCAAAGGGATCGGAAAATATTAGTGAGTATTTAAAATTCATAAGTAAAATGAATAAAAGATTAAGATACGAAACAGATTTTAAGGAAATGACATTATCGGATACGATCCCTCTAAACAACAAAAGATTTATAAAACCCTTTAAAACAAGACACACCCCTGGAGAAACCTCTTTTGGTTACCAAATTTTAGAACAAAGAAAAAGACTAAAACAAGAGTATAGAGAACTAAAAGAATCAGAAATAAAAGATCTAATAATCAATAAAAAGGAAGACATTTTAGAAAATTACATTGCCAATATATTGACTATAAGCGGGGATTCTTTACCTATTCCGCCTAATTTCGCAAAAAATTGTGGAACGCTGGTTCATGAATGTACCTTTTTTGATGAAAAGGATAGAAAAATTAGAAACCATACCTCCCTATCAGAATTAAAAAATTTAATAAACATCTCCAAGCCTAAAAGAGTCATCATATACCATGTCTCAAGTAGGTACAACAGCAAAATTAAGTTAGTCAAAGAAGAAATGAATAAAGAATTTCCAAATATACAAATAAATATCGTTCACCCAGAAAGAGTTTTCAAAATCTAAAGTAAATATGAGGTGATAATTATGGGTCAATGGGGCGTGTGGGTTATTTTTGCAATAATTTTTGCAGTTGCTGAAGCTATACTTCCATCTTTTTTCTTTCTATGGTTTGCTATAGGAGCTGGGGTGGCAGCTATTACTTCTTTATTTATTTCATCGGTTGTTTTAAATTTGGTAATATTCTTAACCGTTTCTTTTTTGTTATGGATCTCAACGAGAAAAATCGTACAAAATATGTACAAAGGTTCTTCTACCATAAAACCTTATCAAGATCAATTTGTTGGTATGAAAGCTAAGGTGGATAAGATTGATGATAAAGGAAGAATCATCGTTAAAATAAAGGGAGACGAATGGAGAGCATATCCGGAAGATGAAGAAACCCATTTTAATGTGGGAGATGATGTTACAATCACAAAAAAAAGTGCTAATTTTGTGTATATAAAAAAAAACAAAGCCACTGAAAATAATCAAAAAGAAGAGATAGAGGAATAGAATGCACTTTTGGTGAACACAATTTGAAAAAGAAAGGTGGGAAAAGCAATGTTGGTAATATTGATAATAGTAGTTCTATTTTTGATTTTTATTGCAGCAATGAGTTTGAAAATTATACGTCCTTACGAAAAAGGGTTAGTAGAAAGATTAGGGAAGTTTCATAGACAGGTTGATTCTGGATTAAATTTCATCATGCCTTTCATAGAAAGAATAACCAAAGTAGATTTAAGAGAAATGGTGATCGATGTTCCACCTCAAGAGGTTATCACTAGGGATAACGTTATAGTTACTGTTGATGCCATTATATATTACGAGGTAACTGATGCTTATAGAGTAGTCTACAACGTTGGAGATTTTACATCTGCCGCTGTTAAATTAGCTCAAACAAATCTAAGGAACGTTATAGGAGAATTAGAATTAGACCAAACATTAACCTCTAGGGAAAGAATCAACACAAAACTCAGAGAAGTATTAGATGAAGCTACCGATAAATGGGGAGTAAGAATTACCAGAGTAGAGATTAAAAAGATCGATCCGCCTCAAGACATTATGGATGCAATGAGCAAACAAATGAAAGCCGAAAGAATGAAAAGAGCTGTAATCTTAGAAGCTGAAGGGTACAAACAGTCACAAATTACCAAAGCGGAAGGAGACAGAAACGCCGCGATATTAAAAGCAGAAGGTGAGGCGGAAGCCGTTAAGAAAAAAGCAGACGCTCAAAAGTATAAATTAAGTATCGAAGCAGATGGAGAAGCTGAGGCAATTCTTAAAGTTTTCGACTCAATTCATAAGGGTAATCCTACAAAAGATTTGATAACTATAAGATATTTTGAGGCATTAAAAGCAATTTCAGACGGAAAATCAACAAAGGTCTTTATGCCTTATGAAATTTCGGGAATATTGAGTTCTGTAGCTGCTATGGCAGATATTTCGAAAAACGATACAATTCCTGATAGCAACCCAGAAAATAAAGAATAAAACTCTGAGGTAATTTTTATGGTATTATTAAAGTCGTTGTTTATCAATGCAATTAGTTTTTTAATAGCTTTTGCTGTTATTAAATTTCTGATCATGAAAAACAAAGAACCCTATCATTTTGTAGATTATTTTAACATATACGGCTTAACATCTTTTTTGCTGGTATGTTTTTATTTGAAATATTTAAACGATTTATCAATATTTATGGAAATAATTGTATTTTTTATCTTGTTCTTATTTTACCTTAGATCGTTTGACGCAGCCACTAAAAAATATCATGAAAGGTTCAAAATAACTATTCTCTCTTTCGGATATTCAAAAAAAACATACTTTAGCAATTTTCTCTCAAAAAAAATACTAATGAGGGGAGGTGAAGCTTTTCTTTTCGCCGTATCTTTTTATTATTTCATGGATAAATTATTTTTGTCAATCCCTTTAACACTAAACCCGCTGATAATAATAATACCAGCGATCCTTTTATTTTTTACAACGATTGTTAAATCATCAAAAATTAACACAGCGTATAGAATTTTAAAGTAGATTAAATCAAAATATGTTAATATACCTATAGGAGGTATATAAATACTAAATTAGATGGAGGTTTTTAAAATATGGAAAAATTAATGGACAAAGAAACACAAAATAAAGTAAAAGAAATTTTAGAGGAATTGACAGAATCTGTTCAAATATTCTTAATCAAAAATGACGGAGAATACTCTGAAATAGTTGAACAGTTGCTTGGAGAACTCAAAGAATTAGACGATAGAATAAAGGTTAACACCTATCATTCTGATTCCGAAGAAATCAACAAGTACGAGATTGAAAAAGATTTATCACCCGTTACATTAATATTAGATAGTGAAGGGAACGATTATGGCATTCGATACTATGGAATCCCGTCTGGTTACGAGTTCACCACCCTTCTTCAAAATATTATAGCTGTTTCTAATAAAAGTGTGAACTCTTTCAGCGATGAAAACAAAGAAAAATTATCCCAGATAAATAAAAAGATAAGAATCAGAGTTTTTGTAACTCCAACCTGCCCATACTGCCCTAGGGCCGTTTTTGCAGCTCACCAAACAGCTATGTTAAATCCTAATATAACAGGGGAAATGATAGAAGCAAACGAATTTGATAGAATATCTTTCGAATACGGTGTTAGTTCCGTTCCACATACTGTGATAGAAGAAAAAGAAAATGAAAGATGGATAAAGAAAGGTGAGTTCGTAGGGGCCTACCCTGAAAATAGTTTTGTGGAAGAAGTTTTAAAAGCTGTTGAATAACGTAGTTAAAGGAGGTCCTTAGATGTTTTTTAACGTTGAAGGGGTAAACAAAAAATCGGAAATAAAACAACAATACGACATTGTAATAATCGGTGGCGGTCCGGCTGGGATTTCAGCTGCTATATATGCCTTACAGGGTGGAGCTTCTGCCCTTGTAATTGAAAAAGCAATTGAAGGCGGCCAAATGAATTTAACAGATATTATAGAAAATTATCCAGGATTTAAATCGATAAAAGGTGAAGAACTCTCTACTTTGATGAAAGAGCATGCAGTGCACTTTGGAGCCGATTTTTATGACGGAAAGGTTGTAGAATTAAAGGATGAAGGCTCCAATAAAATGGTTGTTATGGAAGATGGAAAAGCAATTAAATCAAAGGCAATAATTATAGCAAGTGGATCTAACCCTAGAAAATTAGGAGTTAAAGGTGAAGAAGAATTTTCCTCCAGAGGTGTTTCTTACTGTGCGTCGTGCGACGGCCATTTTTTTAAGAATAAAAAGGTTGCTGTCGTAGGAGGAGGAAACACAGCTGTGGAGGAAGCGGTTTATTTATCGAATATAGCTAAAGAAGTTTATATAATTCATAGAAGAGATAAACTTAGAGCAGATAAACTCTATCAAGATAGAGCTTTTTCTCGAAAAAACATAAAATTTAAATGGAGTTCAGTCGTTGAAGAACTTAAAGGCAAAGATAAAGTCGAAAGTTTAGTCATAAAAAATCTAAAAAGTGGTGAAGTGTACGAAGAGCCATTCGATGGAGTTTTTGTTTTCATTGGATTAGTTCCAGAAACAAGCTTTTTAAATATCAACCTGTTCGATATAGACGAATATGGTTTCTTAATTACAGACGAGAATATGGAAACTAATATTAAAGGTATTTATGCAGTAGGAGATATAAGACACAAAGAGATCAGACAAATTGTAACCGCTGTATCCGATGGAACTATAGCTTCTTCACACGCAATTCGAGAATACATAAATGAAGATCAAATACCATCAACTGAATCAATAAATTTGACAAAATAAAGATATGATTGTATAATATATTTAGAACCTTAACTCAGTTTAGGGAGTAACCCCTTTACTTAGTTAAAGGAATTGTTCGTAGGAGGTTATAGAAAAGATGTCTAGAGGATTAGATCCAGAAAAAAAAGAAGAACTTATCGAGGAATTTAAAGTCAACGACAAGGATACTGGTTCTGTAGAAGTACAAATAGCTCTACTTTCTGCTAGAATCAAACATTTAACGGAACATTTGAAACAACACCCAAAAGATTATCATAGTAGACGTGGATTGATGATGATGGTAGGAAAAAGAAGAAAGATGCTCAAATATTTGAGGAAAAACAAACCCTTAGTTTATCAAGAGATTATTAAGAAATTAGGTATAAGAGGTTGATAACAAATTTTCAAAAAGCGGGGCATACGCTCCGTTTTATTTTTATGATGGAGGTGTGAGAATGAAAGTATTGGAAAAGGAACTGTTTGGGAGAAAATTACGTATTGAACACGGTAAAGTTGCCAAACAGGCTCTTGGTTCTGTGATGCTGACTTTTAACGAGTCAACCATATTAGTTACAGCAGACGCTTCGGAAGATGCAGTAAAAGGTCAGGATTTTTTCCCGTTAACCGTAGAATTTCAGGAAAAATTCTACGCCGTTGGTAAAATTCCAGGAGGATTCATAAAAAGGGAAGGAAAGCCAAGTGACGAAGCTATACTAGCTGCAAGACTTATCGATAGACCAATTAGACCTTTGTTCCCTGAAAATTTCTTCAATGAGGTTCAAGTAATAACTACAGTCTTTTCGATGTTGAATGACGACAGCATAGAAACATGGGGTATAACAGGTGCTTCGTTGGCCTTAAATCTTTCACCTATCCCATTTGATGGTATCGTCGCAGGAGTGAGAATAGGATACGTTGATGGACAGTTTGTAGCCTTCCCAACCCAAGAACAACTAAAAAATTCTAAAATCGACATGGTCGTTGCAGGAACTAAAGATGCAGTTACGATGGTGGAAGGTGAATCACTGGAAGTGTCGGAAGAAGAAATGGTCGATGCCCTGATGTTTGCACAGGAAAAGATAAAAGAAATTATATCAATTGAAGAAGAGTTACTTTCAGAATTTAATATTGAAAAATGGGAAGTTCAAAAAGAAATAGTTCCAGAGGAATTTATTGAAGATTACCTCTCACTCATAGACGAAGAAGAGTTAAAAAAGGTACTACTCACAAAAGGTAAAAAAAATAGGGATAAAGTTATATCAGAGTATAAAAAGAATGTAATGGAAAAATTTGAAGAACAATTCTTGGAAAAATGGAGTGTTGCATTTTTCGAAGATAAGAAACGTTTCTTAGAAAATGCGTTTGAAGAAAAGCTTCAAGAATCGATGAGAAAGATGATCATTCAAGAGAACAAAAGAGTTGATGGAAGAAATTGTGATGAAATTAGAGACATCAACTGTGAAGTAGGACTAATACCTAGAGTGCACGGTTCTGCTCTTTTTACCAGAGGAGAAACTCAATCTCTCGGAACTGTTACATTAGGTGCCCCTTTGGATGTTCAAGTTATTGATACTATATTTAGCGACGAAGAAAAGAGGTTCATGCTCCATTATAATTTTCCGCCTTTCTCAACCGGTGAAGTAAAAAGGCTTAGAGGAGTCAGCAGAAGAGAAATTGGCCACGGACATTTGGCAGAAAGGGCACATAAAAACCTTATCCCAAGCGATGAGGAGTTTCCTTATACTATTAGAGTCGTTTCAGATATTTTAGAATCTAACGGTTCTTCATCAATGGCTAGCGTATGTTCCGCCTCTTTGGCCTTAATGGATGCAGGTGTACCTATCCAGAAACATGTAGCTGGTATTGCCATGGGTTTGATCTTCGAAAACGATGAGTTTGTAGTTTTAACAGATATCTTAGGGATGGAGGATCACCTTGGAGACATGGATTTTAAAGTAGCAGGAACTAGAGATGGTATAACCGCTTTTCAAATGGATGTTAAAACCAGCCAGGTTAATAAAGAAGTTCTTCAAAAGGCTTTAGAAAAAGCAAAAATAGCAAGGTTAAGGATTTTGGATAAGATGTATGACACTATCCCCCAACCCCGCAAAGAGCTGTCACCATACGTTCCCATAATGAAAGTGTTTAAAATACCCGTTTCAAAAATAGGAGAAGTAATCGGACCCGGAGGGAAAAATATTAAAGAAATCAGTGAACTATACAATGTCGAAGTTTACATAGAAGATGATGGAAAAGTCAAGATAACCGGAAATGATTCAAACAAAGTTGATGAAGCTATTAAGCATATTCAGAATTTAATCACAGAAGTAGAAAAAGGTGGAATTTTTGAAGGTACAGTAAAAAGAGTCGAAAAATACGGAATATTTGTAGAAGTGTTACCAGGCAAGGTTGGGATGTTGCATGTATCCAATTTGAAAGACAAACTTCAGACTTTTAAAATTGGTGATAAGGTTAAAGTCGAGGTAATGAAGGTTGAAGACCAAGGAAAATTCCAATTAAAACAATTAAAAGATGGAAATTAAAATTCAAACGTGCGGCTTCTTTACCGCATGTTTTTATTAATTGTATATAAATATTGTCCCCCTTTTTGCCCCATTGCTCCCCTCATTTTATTTCTAAAGTGTCTAATAATTTTAACCCTTAAATCACATACCCAAAATTAAAAAAGATTTTACAGTTGCTTTCGAAGTTCTTACTTAGGACAATTATCCATCCACATGTTTATTTTATGTTTTAGATATAATCTTTATTGTTATGGTATAATGGAATATAGTGAATTTGGTGTTTTTCCAAACAAAATATTCAAGAAAAATGATTTTAAATGATTTTAAATAGGGTTCTTTGGAGTGCTTTTCTCTAAAAAGATTTTAAGTGCATTTTTTTATATTTTATTTTTTGGGAATTTTTAAGGGACGAAGCCCCTTAAACGCTAGGAGGTAAACCAATTTTGTACAGTCATAAAATATTAGACAATGGTTTAGATGTAATTCTTGTTAAAAGGGATTCTATGATGAGTGCTTCTGTACTTTTTTGTGTGAAAGTAGGTTCTTCAAAGGAGACAAAAGAAAACGCAGGATTATCTCATCTCATTGAACATATTTCTTTTCGAGCAACTAAAAGAAAAAATACCTTCGAAATAAAGCAACCAATAGAAGAAGTAGGTGGCGTCTTAAATGCCTTCACTTCAAAGAATTTCACAGTGTTCTTTGCAAAGATACCTTCTCTAAAAGTGAATGAAACACTAGAAATCATGTCAGAGATCCTTTATGAACCTTTATTTAAAGAAGAAGACATAGAAAAGGAAAAAGGTATAATATTAGAAGAAATCTCTTCATATGAAGATGAACCAATAAACATAGTATTTGAAAATTTGTACAAAAATGTATACGATGACAACTTTTCAAGACCTATAATGGGATACAAAGATACCGTTATGAATATAAAGAAAACAACAATTGAAGAGTTCCACAACAAATACTATCAACCGGAAAATACAGTAGTCATAATATCAGGAAAGTTCGACGAGGATTCAGTATTGAAACAACTCAATGGAATAAAAAGTATTGCAAATTTGAACTCCTTTAAAAATAACATCACCAGTCCTTCGATAGTTGACAAAGAAATCTTCATCAAAAAATACAAAAATGATTTGGCTAGCAATTATTTAGTTCAAGGATTTAAAGCACCTCCTAAATTAGATAAATCTTATTACTCTACACTAGTACTCAATACCTTTCTGGGAAGTGGAATGAGTTCCCTGCTATTTTCAAAAATTAGAGAAGAAGAAGGTTTGGCATACGAAGTCACATCTGATTATGAAACTTATCCGAAAGCTGGTTTGCTATTATTTTATGCGGCAACGACCGAAAAAAATCTGGAAAATCTACTCGGAAAAATAGAGGAAGTTGTAGAAGATCTCAAGAATAATAAAGAAATCGAAAAATGGTTCAATTACGGGAAAAAGAGATTAATCGGTAAATTGACTTTAGAGGTGGAAAACAATTTATCTATGGCATTAAATGTTTTAGATTTGTATGTAAATTATGGTAAAATCATTACGATAGAAGAATTTATAAAAAATATAGAAAAGGTTGAAATTCATAACGTTGTTGAAACGGCAAAAAATATTTTTTCTAATAATAAATATGTTTCAATACTTTCACCAAAAAATCAATAAAATCCTGAAGGCGGGTGTTCTTTATGAAAAAAATACCTTTTTATGAATTAAAACCCGGTCAAATAGTTGCGGAAGATGTCTTTAAAGAATCTCTGTTGTTAATTCCAAAAGGAACTGTCTTAAAATCAACTGACATTAACAGGTTACGAAGCCATGGCATAAAGATGGTAAATGTTTACGATGAAAATGATTTTATTGAAAAAAAGATCGAAGAAAAAATCTCCATAGAGTTTGAAAATATTCCCCCTATTGTAGAAGAGGAAACATATAATGAATGGCATCAACATTTCGAATTTGTAAAAGATATAACGTATTTAAAGGAAGATCCTTCAGAATTGGATTCCCTTGCAGAAGATATTTATAAGAAATTTTTAAAAGCCGAAGATGTCGTACTAAATTTATTCCATGCTATAGGAAATGAAGCTTTAAATTCTCATTCTATAAATACATCGATTATTGCCTCTATAATTGCTTCAAAATTGAATATGCCAGATGTATTCTTCGACTCTCTTGTAAAAACGTGTTTACTCCATGACATTGGATACAGCTTGATAGGAAAAAGAGTGATATTTGATTATATAGACCTAGAAGATGTAACGGTCAGATCTCATATTGTATCCGCTTATGAAACATTAAAAAATATTCAAAAAAATATAGGAAAAGAAATTGTAGATGCTATTTCCACCCACCACGAACGCTACGACGGAACAGGTATTTTCATGAGATTAAAAGAGAACGCTATAAGTCCGTTGGTAAGAATATTACAAATAGGTGACGCCTACGATTCCTATATAGAAATAGGGAACTCCCCATACGATGCGATGAGTTTTCTCTTAAGATATTCAGGATTAATTTTTGATCCATATTATGTAAGTATTTTCTTTTCAATAGTTGGGTTGTATCCAACAGGAACCCAAGTAATTTTAAACAACGGAAAACAGGCTACTGTTGTCAAAAAGGGAAAAACATCATCTTTTCCAATAGTGGAATGTGATGGGAAAACGATAGAAACGGGAATGGAAACCGGCTTGTTCATCAGAGAAGTACTGAAAAAAGGAGAGTAAATGTTGGCTGAGAATATCTCGGAAAGTCTTGAAAATTATTTGAGGGCGATTTATATTTTACACATTGATGGAAAAATACCAAGAGTAAGAGATATTTCGCGAATATTGTCTGTAAAAGATGCTTCCTCAGTTGAAGCCATTAGAAAACTAGAAAAATATGGTTATGTTAAACATGAACGGTACGGTTATGTAAAACTTACGGAAAAAGGTTTGCTTAATGCTGAAAAGGTTTATAGAAGATACATAATTCTCATAGATTTTTTTGTAAACGTGTTAGGACTTTCAAAAGAAGAAGCATACACCTTATCTTGCGGTATTGAACATCACATGAATGATAATTTTTATATTTCTTTAGATGGATTAATGCTATTCCTTAAAAGAAACCCAATAGAATTAACTGAAGCGAAGAAGTTTATTTCAAATTACAGAAAGAAAATGCCTCATGACTTCAAAACTTCTCTTTGGGATTTAAATGTATCAGAATCTGCAAAAATATACGATATTTCAGGAGATTCTACGTTAAGAAAAAACATAATGGACAAAGGGATATATCCTGGTTTAACTCTAAAAGTAATTAAAAAAAACGATGACATCATCGAAATTTTGGTTAATGAAAAAGTAATCAACCTTACGTCGCATGAATCAAAGCATATAATAATAGGAAATCAAAATAAAAGTTTAACTCTTTAAATTTATATTTTGTTCTAAGGAGGTACTTATGACCACCAAAATCGAAAAAGCTTCTCAATTCATTAAAGAAAACATAGAAATAAAACCAATTTTAGGATTAATATTAGGTTCTGGCCTTGGATACATTGCGGACCAAGTAGAAAATCCAAAGGTAATCGAATACAAAGACATTCCTTTTTTTCCACAATCAACTGTAGTAGGACATGAAGGATCTTTAGTAATAGGCACCATAGAGGGTATCCCGGTCATAATATTAAAAGGACGATTTCATGCTTACGAAGGAATTGAACTAAAAGATATTGTTTTCCCTATTTATGTGATGAAGAATTTAGGCGTTAAAGGCTTAATAATAACGAATGCAGCTGGGGGAATAAACAGAACATTTTCTCCAGGTGATATAGTGGTAGATGTCGATTTCATCAATTTTACATTCAAAAATCCTTTACGGGGCCCTAATTTAGAGGAGTTTGGTCCAAGATTCCCTTCTTTAGTTGAACCTGTTGACAAAAAGTGGGTAAAAAACGTTATAGAAAAATGTAAAAAAGATAATATAGAACTAAAACAGGGAACTTATTTATGGACTTTGGGTCCATCTTATGAAACCCCTTCTGAAATTAGAATGTTTGATAAGTATGAAGCAGACCTTGTGGGCATGTCAACCTTACCAGAAGTGATGGCTGCGAATCATGTTGATTTAAAAGTTATTTCATTTTCCGCTGTTACGAATATGGCTGCTGGCATTCTCCCACAACCTCTAAGACATGAAGAAGTACTTAGAATAACTGAAAAAATAAAGGGAAAGTTTGAAAAGGTTGTATACAACGCTAT
>NZ_JALY01000169.1:0-17708 GCF_002924615.1 Petrotoga halophila DSM 16923
ACTTTTATCTTTACCTGGGGGATTGGTATACCTTTAGGAATAACAGCAGCGCTACACCAATACAAATTTGCAGACCAATCTCTTTCAACTCTTGGACTCATAGGCATTTCAATTCCGAACTTCTTTTTTGCGTTATTATGGTTAATGTGGTCCGCAAATACCGGGATATTTCCAATCGGTGGGATGCTATCACGAGAATTTGCTAATCTTCCTTGGTACAAACAAATAGCTGATTTTTTCTGGCATGTGGCTGGTCCTGTAGTTACCTTGGGAACGGCATCTCTTGCTGGAACTATGCGTGTTATGAGAGGCCAGATGTTAGATGAGATGAACCAAGATTATGCTGAGTTTGCAAGGGCAAAGGGGATGCCTTCAGACGTTGTCATTTACAAGCATACGTTGCGAAATGCTATCAATCCTGTCATTACCTCACTGGGATTCAGCCTATCTACGATATTGGGTGGTGCGTTGATAACGGAATACGTGTTTTCATGGCCAGGTTTAGGATCGTTGATGAGGGATGCGATATTCCAGCAAGATATTTATTTGGTAATGGCCAATTTGTTTTTGCAAGGTATTCTTTTAATTACTGGTAATTTGATCGCTGATATCTTACTTGCTGCATCTGATCCTCGTGTCAGATTAAGAATGAGTGCTTAAATTGGAGGGATTTTTAAGTGAGAAAAAAGCAGAAGAATAATTTGAAGAACACACCTCAAAACACACAAAACGACGAAGAACTTTTTGAGCGAGAATTCATGTCAACCCCTGCACTTATTTGGAGGGCATTAAGAAGGCATAAATTGGGAATGATATCACTTGTTGTATTGATCATTTTATATTTACTGGCTATATTTGCAGATTTTGTCTCTCCAATGAATCCATTTAATAACCATATTCAGTATAGATTTGCTCCTCCTTCTACGATTTATAGAAAAGATTTATTCACTGGAGAAAGAGTTGGCCCTCACACTTATCTGTATATGAGTGAAAGAGATCCAATAACATACCAAAGTGATTATGTAGAAGCAACCCATTTGGATATAATTAAGGCAAAGGATCCCGAAACGGGTGATTTAATTACCTTTGAATTGGGTGTATACAATCCAACATACAATGCAACAGTTTCAGATATTACTTATACATTTAAAAATACCATCATGGCGAAAACTGCAGATGGGGAGTACATTGAATTAGCAACCAATCGTAAATACGATCAGAATTTGATTCCTTTATCTTATTTTACTAAAGAAGAAAACTTAAATGGTCCAGTTTCAGTTGAAGATGGCCTTTATAACGTTAAATTTTCAAAACTTTTGAGTGGAGAGACGATTGTTGTTAACGAAGATAATAGAAGTATGGCAATTAATACTTACAAAAGTGATTATAGATACGCTCCTAAAATAAGAAATCAGGAAATTATCAGTATAGATACTTTCACAACTTTGGAAGAAATAAATGTTTATTTTGATTTTATGCCTGTTGTATTGACCCCTTCAGATTTGCAAGCGGTTAATTTGAAAAATTATCCTATCGAATTCTTTATTCATTCGTGGGATTACAAGCTTTTAGGGCTTTTCCCAACAAATTTACATTTATTTGGAGTTGAAAAGCCAAAATTACCTTCGCTGTCCGATTATTTTTCAAACGATGGGATACTGTATGTATGGGGATCAGACCAATATGGAAGGGATATTTTCAGTAGGATATTCTTTGCTTCCCGTATTTCCCTTTCTATAGGGTTGATTGGAATATTATTAACATTTACAATAGGTATTTTTTTAGGCGGTTTGGCAGGATACTTTGGAGGATGGATAGACGAAGTGACTATGAGGTTTACGGAAATATTGATGTCGATCCCTAGCCTTTATTTGATATTAACTTTAAGTGCTGTTTTGCCTACAGGTATCTCTCCAGAGATTCGGTATCTTTTGATAGTCGTGATTTTATCTTTTATTGGTTGGCCTGCAATGACAAGGGTTATAAGAGGGATGACTATGGGTTTGAAACAAACAGAGTTTGTTCAAGCAGCTATTGCAATAGGATATCCTCCAAGAAAAGTGATTTGGAACCATTTATTACCGAATACCTATACTTACGTAATCGTTTCGGCCACGTTATCCATTCCAGGATATATTTTAGGAGAGGCTAGTCTCAGTTTCTTGGGTGTGGGAGTAACAGAACCTGGAGCCTCTTGGGGATTGATGCTTTCTCAGGCTCAGGATATCCAAGTTTTAACCAATTACCCTTGGGTACTTTTACCAGGATTGTTTATCATCATAACGGTTCTTGCCTTCAATTTATTCGGAGATGCTATAAGAGATGCATTGGATCCACGAGCCTTAGGCTTGTAATTAATATAAACCCCACGTACTTTGTGGGGTTTTTTATTATGCCCACCAGCATGAGTTCACCATTTTTTCAAACCTCTCGAACATCAAACCATTCTTTCCAAAATTAGCTACAATTACTATTTAAACTTAAAAAAGTGGGGAGAGTTTTCTTTAGTTAAGAAAGCGCCTTCAAGATTTAAGTTCCTATCTTTGTAAATACCAAGAAATTAATTGAAAATTTGAAAAAGTTAGCATTATTGAAATTTTCTTCATTATTTGGGAATAATTGGCAATAAACACCTTGGATTACTGTTAATTAGTTTTTTTCTACTTGACAATCTCTGTAAACTTTACTATAATTGTTTATGGGATTGAAAATATTGTTAAGTAGTAACAATATATTGTAATTTTAAGTTTTTGTTGTGGGTAAGTTGGTTTCAATTTGGATTTTACAAATCTTAAAGGAGGGGTATTATGAGGAAAGTAGCAACTTTTTTGTTGGTTACTTTTGTTTTGATTTCTGCTTTTGCCTTAGCAGAAAAGGGACCTATGCCGGATAAAGTGTATTTCGATGTGAGAATGCAACAAGATGTCGCAATACAAGATGTCGCAGCTGGAAACGTAGATGTCTTTTTATACGGCGTGGGGGCTCCAGTGATTAATTCTTTGCCCCAATCAGTGCTTGAAAATTTAGATATTTACAACATTCCATCAGGTTCTTGGTCTTTATTACTCAATCCTATACCAAACGAGCCTCCCTATACGGTGAATGTTGACGGCGTGGAGTATTTTAATCCGTTGGCGATTCAAGAAGTAAGGTTTGCTATGAACTTCCTAATCAATAGACAGTATTTAGTCGACGAGATTCTTCAAGGTGCAGGTGGAGTAATGTATACGATGGCAACCCCAGGACAGCCGGGTACACAACCGTACCTTGATATAACCGCAACAATGGGTTTTACTCCTGAAGGTAACCAAGAGCTAGCTCTTGAAATGATAGAAAACGCTATGAATGAAGCTGCCAATTTGCCTGAAAATAAAGGAAGGTTGGTAAAGGACGGTCAATGGTGGACTTTCGATGGACAACCAGTCACGTTGAAGTTCTTAATTCGTGTAGACGATCCTACAGGAAGGTTGCCAGCAGGTAGATACATAGCCGATCAAATTGAAAAAGCTGGTATAAAGGTTGAAAGGTTAGAAATAGACAGATATGCAGCAGTGGATATCGCTTATTACTCAAACCCTGCAGACTTACAATGGCATATATACACGGAAGGTTGGGGTGCAGGTGCTACGAGAAAGTACTGGCACCATATTGTTGCCCAAATGTATGCACCTTGGTATGCTAATATGCCAGGAGGTCAAGAGCCAACATTTTGGAATTATGAACAAGATGAGATCGATGAGCTAACTCAAAAGGTTTATTCAGGGAATTTTGCAACAGAAGAAGAGTATTGGGATATGATTCTGAGGGCAACTGAACTGGGTATAAGAGATTCCGTTAGAATATATCTGACCTACCAAGAAGACTTCTATGTTGCGAACAAAGATAGATTCAACAGACGAATGGTATACGGACTTGGAGACGGACTCAATCAGTGGTCGATTTTAACAGCGGATACGGTTGATCGAGTTTTGAGGGTCACTCAATTCTCTGCCCAAGGATCTTTGTTCATGGGGGCTTGGGATCCAATAGGAACGGATGGATTCAACGATATGTATTCCATAAACGTTGCTTCGAACATGTACGACTACGGGATGTTTGAAAGTCCAGCTTCAGCTGATCTTACACCTGCAAAAGTTGTTCCAAGGATGGATACGTTGGACACCAAATTTGAAATTGATGAAAATGGTGAAATGGTTGGTTTAATAGAGGTTCCCGAGGATGCTCTTAGAGTTGATCCTGACAGTAAAAAATGGGTACCTGTAGGACCAGGCGTTACATCTATTAGTGTTTGTACTTACGATATAATATACGGTGTTTGGAACCATGGGGTCTCTGAAAGTTTACTGGATTACATGTATGAACGATCCTATTCATGGGACCTTTCAGTTGATTCTGGACAAGGTGATTCAAGGTACGATGCAACTTACTCTGCTTCCGCAATGCCTGGATTAGAAGTTGAGGTTGCAAGAAAAGTAAATGAAGATGGTTCAATAACGGTATGGTTTGATTACAACTTCCCAGTTGATGATATGTACTTAGCTTCTTGGGGGGCCCCTGATTGGACAGTTTCTGAATCAGGACAACCAATAGGTGTTTCTTGGGAAATTGTTGAAGCTTTGACAAGATTGGTTGAACATGGAGGAGTGTCAGGAAGAGAGTACACATTCTCATCAACAGCCGCAGGTGGGAACGTCTACGAAGTGGATGTACTTGAGCCTGCAACGGTTAACGATATTAAAGCAGAACTACAAAAGATGATCGATGAAAGGTACGTACCTATTTACATTGAAGATATGATTACACCCGACGAAGCTGTTGAAAGATACCAAGCAGCACTTGATTTTGTCAATGAATACAACCATGCTTATATAGGGAACGGTTCTTTCAAGATGACGAAATATGATCCAAGTGCACGTTTTGTCGAATTAACGGCTGTTAGAGATGAGAGATACCCATTCGAACGTGGATACTGGAATGAGTACTTTGAAACGGTTAGACTGAACGTTGATAGTATAGATCTTGCTTTTGCTGCTATAAGAGGGTTAGACCTACCGGTTACGATCTATGTATCTGAGGTTCTTTACCCATACGATACATATTCCCCCGCTCCTCAAGGGGACGTAGAAGTTTCCTTGATCACACCGGAAGGACCAAAAACTTTCAAGGCTGAAGTAGAAACAGCTGGAACATTTGTTGCAACTATACCCGGAGACGTGCTTAATACATTAGAACCTGGTACTTATGCGGTTGTAGTAACTGCAAGATCGGAAGGAGCAATTCCATCCACTTATTCAACAACAATCGTTGTGTATTAATCTTCTAAAAAGTAATTTTTAAAGTTTACGGGCTCCCTTATGGGAGCCTATTTTTAGAAAAGTTGAATTATATACAGAGGTGATTAACCGTATGTATTGGAGATATGCTGTTCGAAGAATATTGATGGGTGTTGTTATCTATGTTGTAATCATTTTCATATATTCAGCCTTATTTAACACGGTAATGGATCAGACGTTAAATAGTCAAATAGTCGAGCAAGTAAACGGTGAAATGATGAAGATGTCACAGGTAGGAACAGATCCTGAATATTTGGTAGAATATAGGCAGAGAAGGATCGGTGAGCTTCGTCAATTGTACCACTTAGATGACCCTATACTTTCCAGAATTTTTTGGAGGGCTATCGATACGTTGACTTTCAATTATGGGAAGTCAACTGTAATGAGATCTTTTAAAGGTGAAACGGATGTTCTTAAAATAGTTTTAGAAAGAATTCCCAATACCTTGATGTTGTTCACTACCGCGATAATTATCGATATTCTGATAGGTGTATGGTTGGGCATAAAAAAGGCTCAGAAAGCTGGAAAGATGATGGATAAGACTACTTCTATAATCACCATGGGGGTATACGGTCTGCCATCTTGGTGGTTTGGAATGGTTATGATTATGTTATTCGCATTTGCAATACCTATTTTCCCATCAGGAGGTATGAACAGTGTCCCTCCTCCAACAACCTTTTTTGGAAGATTACTTGATACTTTATACCATATGGCTTTACCTGTAATTACTTTAGTGTTCATCGGGTTTTGGGGAAGAGCTTATTTAACTAGAAATATAGTTTTAGGAAATCTTCAAGAAGATTTCATAATGTCCGCAAGGGCAAGAGGTATCCCTGAAAGATCCGTTTTATATGGTCATGCTCTAAGGACCTCTGCTCCTCCTATTTTAACTATGTCACTTTTATCGTTGTTAGCTTCTTTTTCTGGTGCTCTGGTGTTTGAAGGTATATTCAGTTGGCCTGGAATGGGGAACCTTTATTGGGCAGCGGTTCAGATGAACGATATTCCTGTCCTTTTGGGTAACCTTTCTATAACAACGCTGATATACATTTCTGGTATCGTTGTTTTGGATTTGATATACGGCTTCTTAGACCCTAGAATAAAAGTTGGTGGGAAAGCGTGAATAAAACAAAACGTGCTGCTAAGCAGTTAAAAGATTTTTGGGATGAGTTTAAGCAAGTTAAATTTGGTATAGCTGGAATTATTCTTTTACTTCTTTTTATAGTTTTAGTTGTTTTTGAACAATTTTTAATCCCATTTCCCGAAGCTTCTACAAGGTGGAGGGATATTACATATTGGGAAGATAACCCTCGAAGTGTCCCGCCAGTTTGGATAAATTGGTTTTCTCAAAAGGATTATACACCGACTGAATATATTGAGGATTTAGAATATACAGAACAAAATATTTCTGGCCCAATAACTCAATTAAGTACAGTTATAGAGTATGAGTACGATTATGACGTTCCGCCCGTTGATTTAATATATAGAGGGGCCTTTAAAGGTAACTTTAGTTTGAATATTGTTTTGGAACGTCCAGATGGTAATAAAATCAGCCTGGTGAACAAAAGTTTCAGTTCGAACACGGAAAAAGACTTTAGAATATCGATTATTAATGAAGCAAATAACAACGTTCAAAGTTTTGCTAGGAGATATGTGCAAAATTTACCGCCGAGGGTTGATGTAAATACTGTACTTTTTTCACAAGCCAATGGTGAGCTTTTTTCAAATCCAACTCCATTAAATGGGACATACAAGCTAAATATTAATCTAATAAAAATGACTGAGGATACTGCTATACAAGATACAAGGTTAGTTGTTTCTGGAAGCGTTTCTGGTTTACTAGGTACAGATAACTCTAAAAGAGATGTTTGGAGTGGATTAGTAGCAGGCATAAAGTGGGCTTTGTTCATAGGGCTTATGACATCTGCAATTTCAGTGTCAGTAGGAGTAATTTATGGAGTTGTTTCTGCATATTATGGCGGTATAGTTGATTCTATAATGCAAAGAATCTGGGAAATTTTTATCAACATACCTCTTCTTCCTGTTTTAATTGTTTTATCAGCAATATTTAAGCCCTCTATTTGGAGCCTTATTCTTATGATGAGTTTGTTTTTTTGGGTAGGCCCTGTTAAAACAGTGAGAAGCATGGCTTTACAAATAAAAGAGGAGACATATGTTGAAGCTGCAAAAGCTTTAGGCGCTTCGCATAGAAGAATAATTTTCAGACATATGGTTCCGATCTTGATTCCATATGCCTTTGCAAGTATGGCCTTGAATGTTCCAAACGCTATTCTTTACGAGGCAACCGTTAGTTTGCTTGGTTTAGGAGATGCCACAATAGTTACATGGGGGCAAATTCTCCACGATGCCATGAACGGCGGAGCCGTAACAAACGGTCTTTGGTGGTGGGTTGTACCTCCTGGAATTGCTATCGCTTTAGTAGGTATGACTTTTGCCTTTTTAGGTTTTGCAATGGACACCATCTTAAATCCAAAATTGAGAACGAGGTAGATATGAATGAATGAAATTTTAAATGTTAAAAATTTAAAAGTGTATTATTATACAAGAAAAGGTGTTGTAAAAGGATTGGACGATGTGAGTTTTTCTCTCAGAGAGGGGGAAACTTTAGGGCTTGTTGGAGAGTCTGGATGTGGTAAAACAACGTTGGGCATGGGACTTTTGAGAATGCCAAGCCCTCCAGGCAAAATTGTAAGTGGAGAGATTAATATAGATGGTGAAGATATAGTTCCCTTAAAAGAATCTGTTATACGTAAAAGAGTTAGATGGGAAAAGATTTCTATGGTTTTTCAAGGGGCCATGAATAGTTTGACGCCAGTTTACACCATTAAAAAACAGATGATGGAAACCCTTCAAACCCATAGAGAAATGGAAGAAGATAAGGCTTTCGCCATAATTAAAAAATATTTAAATCAGGTGGGGTTATCAGAAGATATTTTAAAGAGATATCCTCATGAATTATCAGGAGGTATGAAACAACGTGTAGTAATAGCCACGGCATTGTTTCTAGAACCCAAAGTGATCATCACCGATGAACCTACTACAGCGTTAGATGTTGTCGTTCAAGCTCAAATAATAAACCTTTTGAAAAGACTAAAAAAAGAGCTTAATTTGTCTTTTATCTTTATAACCCATGATTTAGCTACCGAAGCGGAAGTAGCAGACAGGATAATGGTGATGTATGCAGGTAAGATAGCTGAAATAGGAGAGAACCATCACATTTATGGTCCCCAGGGGCCAGCACATCCATATACAAAAGGTTTACTGGGAGCTACACCTCGTTTACATAAAAAAGTTGAAGAACTTGCTTTTATACCAGGTGTACCACCTGATTTACTCAATCCACCCAGTGGATGTCGATTCCATGAGCGTTGTCCGGTTGCTTTCGATAGATGTAAAGTAGAAGAACCACCATTAAAGGAAATTGAACCCGGACATTTTGCAGCTTGTTGGAGGTGTTTTGATGAATGATGAAATCATAATGACTGTTAAAAATTTGAAAAAATGGTTTCCCTTGCGAAGAACCATTTCAGAAGTATTTCAAGGTAAACGAAGATGGGTTAGAGCCGTGGATAGTGTAAGTTTTGATATAAGAAAGGGAGAGATATTTGGTTTAATTGGAGAATCTGGTTGCGGAAAATCAACTACGGGTAGGTTATTGATGAAATTAGAAGAACCCACAGAGGGCCAAATAATATTTAAGGGTGAAGATGTTACTTCTTTATCTTCCACTGACGAAATTAAGAAGTATAAAGAAGATGTACAAATGATTTTTCAGGACCCTTACTCTTCGATGAACCCAAGGTTTAGGGTAAGAGATGTTTTGGCGGAACCCTTGATCATTCATAACAAAACCAAAGATCCTTATGAAATTGAAAATATAGCAAAAAATGTTCTAAATGAAGTAAAGTTAACACCCCCTGAGGAGTTCATGGATAGATATCCTCACATGCTCAGTGGAGGGCAAAGACAAAGGGTTGCAACCGCAAGAACCTTAGTTCTTTCTCCAGATTTCATAATAGCCGATGAACCAGTTTCTATGATCGATTTATCAACTAGGGCAGAAATTCTCCACATGATGAAAGAGGTTCAGCAGGATTTAGGTCTTACGTATCTTTACATAACTCATGATTTATCAACCGCTAGATATTTTTGCGACAGGATAGCTGTTATGTATCTTGGAAGAATAGTTGAGTTAGGCGATGCAGACGAAATAATTGAAAGACCTTTACATCCTTACACTAAAGCTTTGATAGAAGCAGTACCAGAACCTTTACCTGGAAAAGAAAACGTAATAAAAGAATTGCCAATAAAGGGAGAGATTCCATCTGCAGCAAATATACCAAAGGGATGTAGATTCCATCCAAGGTGTATTTATGCACAGCCTGAATGTTTTGAGAATGTTGACGATCCAGAGTTGGTAGAAGATTCAAACGGTCATTACGTTGCCTGTTATAGGTACAAAGAGATAAATCAGGAAGTAGAAAAAATTTAAAAAATCCCCACAAATGTGGGGTTTTTTAATTTTGATGAAAAGATATAAAGGTGGTTACGTTTATGTATTGGAGATACGCCTTTAAAAGGATGTTAATGGGGGTTATGATTTATTTTGCAATTATTTTTGTGTATTCTGTACTTTTCAACGTGATGTTCAAACTTCACTATAGCTACCTTTTGGAAGGACCAATATTACCTGAGATTTTTTCTGATTGGTTCGATACTGTCACTTTTAATTATGGTCAATCTATGTCTATAAGATCTTTTAAAGGAGAAACTGATGTTATTAAAATTATCTTAGAAAGAGTACCTAATACTATGCTTCTTTTTACTATCGCTATTATCATAGATATTTTCTTGGGGGTATACTTGGGAATAAAAAAGGCTCAAAAAGCTGGGGGATTTATGGACAAAACAACTTCAATACTTACAATGATTTTTTATGGCCTTCCAACGTGGTGGGTTGGATTGGTAATGATTATGTTTTTTTCTTTCAAATTACCTTTATTTCCTTCTGGAGGTATATTTAGCATCCCGCCTCCTGAGGGTTTAATAAAAAGATTTGGAGATATTGTGTATCATTTAATTTTACCTTTAACTACGCTTGTTTTTTTTCGTTTTTGGGGGAGAGCATATTTATCGAGAAATATAGTGTTAGCAAATTTACAGAATGATTTCATAATTTCCGCAAGGGCTAGGGGTATTCCTGAAAGAAAAGTTTTGTTTGGGCACGCTTTAAGAGCTTCGGCTCCACCGATCTTAACAATGTCGGTTTTATCTGTGCTTGATTCTTTTTCTGGGGCATTGATAATCGAAGGTATATTTAATTGGCCTGGAATGGGGAACCTTTTTTGGGCTGCTATTCAGCAAGATGATATTCCTGTTCTTTTGGGTAATTTGTCTTTTACAACTCTTTTGTACATCGGCGGTATCGTAATTTTAGATTTAATATACGGATTTCTTGACCCTAGAATAAAAGTGGGCGGGAAAGAGTGAATAAAATCCCGCCAAGAGTTTAGTTTTGTCTTCCCCTATCCCCATTAGTATATGAAATGAATATCTTTTCGAAATTCACCATTTGTTTTTCTATGCTCACTATTTCTACATTACGTGATTTGAAAAAATCAATAACCTCATATAATTCTGAAGATGTTTTTAAGTCAACTGTAAGGTCGTAAACGTTACCCTCTTTTGTCAATTCTGTAATACCAATTTTATTAAGTTCTCTCTCTAAGGTATCTTCTGATCTTACTTTAATCTTGTAACCTGTTGCACTGAATACATCCATTAGCTTTTTCTTATCTTCACACACAACTATTTTCCCATTGTTTATTATCGCAACTCTATCAGCTATTTCTTCAACTAATGCCATATCATGAGTAGAAAGTAGAATGCTCTTTCCTCTTTCTTTCACGTTTGTTAACAATCTTCTAAATTCTACATTAGAAATTACGTCGAGCCCAAGAGTAGGTTCATCCAATAGTAGAACATCAGTATCCGCTGCTAAACAAACAGCTAGGGCTGTTTTTTGCTGCATTCCCCTTGAAAGTGTATAAACCACTTCGTTGGCTTTTTCTTTAATTCCCAAAAAATCTAAAATATCTAAGGCTTCATTTTTCGATATCTTTTTCCCCCTGATCCCAACAAAATACTGTATATTTTCAATTGGGGTTAGCCTGTGATAAAGGTTCCTACTCCCTTCCAAAACTACACTTATCTGTTTAAGAGCTTTAGACCTTTCTGTTTTCAAATCATAATCTTTTATTTTTATCTTTCCTTCATCGAAAACAAGAAGGCCACATATACTTTTGATGGTAGTTGTTTTTCCTGCACCATTTGGGCCAAGGAGCGCGAAGATCTCTCCTTCTTTTACATGAAATGAAATCTTATCTACTGCTGTAAGCATTTCTTTTGAAGTTCTTTGTGGGTATCTTTTTAGTAAATCATTAACTTCAATAACGTTCATCTATTTCACCACCCTTTAATATTGTCCCAGAGTTCCTTTAACCATGGCACGTTTTTCAAAACCCCTGAATATAATTATTCCTACCAAAAGAAATAAAGCTGCAGTTATCCACAAAATAACGTGGTCTTGAATAGGGAACTGATAAAATTTTGTTCCTGTAACCGCCATTCTTCTCATCATCCCTGTTGCTTTTACCATTGGCAAAAGTTCAAACCAAAGTGCATCAACTTCAAACATCAAAATTGCAAGGAAAGCAAAAGTACATATTTGAATGAATGAAGAAATCTTTTTAAATATCAAAGCCATTCCTCCCAGAATTAAACCAACACCAACCGCACTAATAGAACCAAGAATAATTAAATAGAGGAGAGTAAAAAGGTCGAAATTCAAAGTTCTTCCTGTTGTAAAAGCTGCTAAATACATTAAAGGTACTATCATTAGAACGTTTATACAAAAATCACTTATCACATGAAAAATCATTTGAAACTCAAATTTTATAGGAGACATAAACAGTTGTTCCAAAGTTCCTCTTTCTGCCTCTTGAATTATCCAGTATGAAACACCTTGGAACGAAGCTAAAAACATTATCCACATGAAATAACTCACAATGATCCCATCTATGGTATCTCCAAAATTAGGTCCACTTGCTATCTTAAATCCAAAAAATATAAGATAGAAGATGATGAAAAGTATTATGAATGAAGAAACTGTGTCAAAAAAATATCTCTTCATTTCAATAAAATTTTTCTTGAAATTTGCAACAAAAGCATTTACCATCCTTCATCCCTCCATTTAATAATAAAATTAGTTCTCTTACGAACATAATGGCTAATTAATCTTTCATACAACCAACTGACTTTCTATTATTTCTTTGTAAATGGGAAAATTTTTTAGTAACTCTTCGTGTGCTCCTTCTCCTCTAATCTCCCCATCTTTCAGCAGTATCACCTTGCCCGCTTTTCTTATCGTCGATAATCTGTGGGATATTATTATCAAAGTCATCTCGTATTCTTTCAATTCATCGAATATTTCTTCTTCTGTTTGAGAATCTACCCCTGACGTTGCTTCATCCAATATCAATACCTTTGGTTCCCTTATCAATGCTCTCCCTATCGCTACTCTCTGCCTTTGCCCATCTGATAATTTACTTCCCCTTTCTCCCACTACCGTGTCGTATCCTTCATCTAAAAGCCCTATGAATTTATCTACCTTCGCTTTCTTTACCGCCTTCATGAATTCCTCTTCAGTGAATTCATCGTCCAACATTATGTTTTCTTTGACCGTCATGTTGAATAAGGGTTCATTACCCCTTACTAACTTTATCTTTTCTCTGATTTCTTGTAATTTGTAATCATTTATGTTTTTATTCCTCAATAGTATTTTACCGTTTGTGGGATCGTATAATCTCACAAGAAGACTCACCATCGTACTTTTGCCGGATCCACTCGTTCCTACCAACGCTACCTTTTCGTTTTTGCCAATGGAAAGATTTATGTTTTTCAAAACTATCTCATCTCTGTATTTGAATGAGACGTTTTTGTATTCGACATCGTAATCCTTAGGGAAAGGATATATACCCTCATCTTCCTCTTCAGGCATATCGAGGATTTCAAAGAATCTTTCAGCCAGAGGTTCAGCCCGTTGTAATTGGACCAAATTTTCATTTATTATGCCTATGGGTTCATATATCCAAGGTACAAAAGAATAAAAAGCTATTAATGTTCCCAAAGACATGTTCCCTCTTATAACAAGTAATCCTCCAAATCCTAAGATAATCACAGGAATTACATAACTGATAAAAAAGGCTATATTTAAAATGGTTATTTGAAATATCCCTGCTTTAGTCGCTTGTGTAGCCCAGTCTTCCGCATCCATAGAAAATGAATTTGAAAAGTATTTTGTTTTCCCAAATACTTTAATAATTAATTGACCATCTAACTTTTCTTTTATAGAAGAAGTTAATTTTCCGAAAGATTTTCTTTCTATTTTTGAGTAATTCTGCAATTTTGTTTGTGAACTTCTTATAATAAGCCAATAGAAAGGTAAAGAAGCAAGTACAATCAAAAATAGTTGCCAGTTCAGATAAGTCAATATAATAGAAATAACTATTAAATTTAAAAAGTTAGAACACATGGTTGGTAGAACAAGGGCCATTGTATAAGCATTTTCCTCAATATCAGACAATAACCTACTCATTATATCTCCAGAATCAATCTTAGAATAATCAACAAATTTTGATTTTTCAATTTTATTATAAAGGTTTATCTGCTCGTTTTTAATAGTTAAAAAATTAACTTTTCGATGATAAGTATTAAAAAAATAACTGAAAGCCCTTTCTAAAGCTACGATACCTATTAAAAAGGCAAGGAAAAAAGGCAGTATGTTAATTCTTTGAAAAGATATTATATCGTCGATTAAATACTGAATGAAAAAAGGTCTCAAAGCTGCTAATGCTAAAGTAACAACACCCAAAAGAAACATAAAAATCATATACTTTTTATAATTTTTTATACCATATCTTATCAATCTTCTAGCGTGTAAATTCATACTTTAACTCTCCCCCTATAAATGGAATTTTTAAGAGTTTGATTCAACAAAGTCTTTTTCGGCTTTTATTAAAATAGAATTTTTAACAACTTCCTTAAGCAATTGACAGCTTTCATGAGGTATATGCATACTGTTTCCCAAGAGATAAGGGGCAATAGGACATCCTCGACAAAAAAATTGTAAAAAGCAGTTCTGACATTCGTTATCTTTAGTCTTATCAAATATTTTACTATATTTTTGTTTGGAAGTAATCAAAAGTTGTCTCAATTTTTCTTTGGTATCATATACATTTCCAATCAAAAAGTTTTTGTTACTAACCAATAATTGGCAAGGAAAAACATCTCCTTCTGAATCAACTACAAATTCTGTGATTCCACTGCCACAATAAAGGCAGGTTGGTGGTGCATTTAATACCTGATTCGCAAGACGTTCTACTGAATCAATCTCTTGTTTGTTCCCGTTCTGGTAGGAATTTATTGCAGTTTGATATTCATCAACTATAAAAAAATCTCTATTAGGAAGAGCTAATGTTGGATCTTTTGATATAACAGGAACAATCATTACGTTTTCCAATTTGAATTTCTCGTAAAAGAAAGACTGTAGGTCAAGAGGTTTTATTCCATTTTCAACATGATAATTAGTATAAGTTACTTCTACTATCCTAAAAAGTACTCTAATTCATTCCAAATTTTTGATAACATATGCTTATTTTTTCCCAACCAAGAAAACAAATTAAAAGGATCAATATTATTAAGAAGATCAGAAAAAAATTGTTCATATTGTTGTTCTAAATAGTAAGCCTTTAATGAAGGTTTATGAAATAAAACCGTTGGTTTACTATTTTTTGCAGTAAAAAGGAAAAGGTCGTTTTTTAATTTATGAAAGTTCTTCACCACTAGCTCTAATTCGCTATTTTCCAATTTCCACACCTTAACACCAGAACAGTGATCAACAAAGCAACAATAAATTTCTTCATCCTCTTTCATCCCCTTAGATTATTCTTTTTATTTAAAACTAATATCTCAAATAATCCAACCCTTCATTTTAATCATACGCTTTTCCATATGATTTTCAACTGTTTTTTTAATTGGTATCAAATATACATTGATAAAGTATTACAGAGATCAGTCAAAAAATACTTATGTTAAAATCGAAATTGACAATTTTTGTTATCTTTAAATTACTTATATTCTCTTTTCCTTTTTTATCTGTATCGTGGTACAATTATGTTTGAATATTTTCGATCTATTTTTAGAAAATTTCTAGGTTGAATAGAAGTAAACTTATATTGTATTATTATAATGCTGTGTAAATATTTCATGAGGATAGGGAGGTTCTCAGAATGAATCTTCGATCTTTGGTTGAAATTGTGAATAAAGGACAGTTTATAAGACCAATTTTGAACTATGTTGTTCATTACTTAGAAAGTGATAGAGCAGATAAAAATAAAAGCGTTGTCAATTACATAAACGTTTTGAAATTAAAATGGGATGTTAAATACGATGAAGCCCTTGAGATAATAGATGAAGAGTTACAGGGATTGAAAAAAGGTGGTTTGCATTGTCTTTTTTTGGATCAAAAAATTTATATATTGAATAGAATTAAACAAAAAGAGGGCGTTAAAAAAGTATTCGACGAACTAAAGGATAATTTTGATAATATACCTGTTTATGTCAGAGGCCTTATTGTAGAAACTCTAAAAAATATACATGAATTGTATTATGAACCCGATGAAAGTATGGAAAAGATAAGATATTGGAGTAAGAATTATGAACAAAACCTTGGTGATAAAGGTTTCATATTACTATCAAAAGCAAGAGGAAAAAAGAACGAAGAAAGATACGATGAAGCCATTTCTTTAAACATCAAAGCATTTAAGGTTTTAAAAACTATTCCACATCCTTCTGGTATGGTGCAAGCTTTAAATAAGATATCTTGGTGGTTGAAAGATGTAAACAAAGAAAAGGCTTTAGCTTTTACTTTTCCATTAGGATTCTACCTTGGTTACTACTTCGATGATAATAACTTTAATGTTTTCAATTCCCTCGATACTATGTTTCAAGTACAGAAGAATAACAAAGATCCTTTGGTTTATGAGACCGCTTTTATTTTTTCACGCTTAGTTTCATCGTTGAGTGGTGATAAGAAAAAAATAATATGGAATGAGTTTGAATATACAATTCACGATGTCAGACGTCTTGTTTTAAATATTAGAAATAGAAATTACTTAAACACAAAAACATTGAGGGCTTTCATAAGAAAAGAGATAGGAAAAGAAAAGATACCCATCGATTCAATGAACATTTCTGAAAGAACGTTGAAAGAGTTTTTATCTGCAAAGACAAAGTACATTCAACCAAATACCTTGAGAAACATATTAGATGCTCTTGAGTTTAAAATCAACACATCCACACCTATATGTATAATCAAAGAATTGAAAAAGAAGGATATAGATAAGAAGTTTGAGATAAACTTTGAAAAGTTTAAAAACCTTCCGAAAGGAAGACAAATATCAGAATTCTTTACATCTTACTTCGTTCATTACTACAAAGAAGAGATTGATCTAAAAAAGATAATTAAAGAGATAGAAGATGATAGTTTAATTGAAGAAAGATGTGATTACTACACGAAAGAGTTAGTAAACTCTATCTTTGAAAGAAATCCAAAGATAAATTTTAATTCTTTACTAACAAACGTTCAAAAACCAAAAATCTACACAAACAAAAATATAACCTTCAACGAACATCCTTTTTATTTGGGAAGGAAAGAAGTTGTAAAAAGGTTTATGAAAGACTTAAATAAAAAGAATTTAAAAGAGTTCATAGAAAATTACATTGGCCTTGATACAAAACAAAAAAAGACAATAGAAAAGTTCATAATGAATTACGGTAGGTACTATGATTTAAAAGATATACCAAAAGAATTCACACCGAAAGTAGCAAAAGAGATTAATCCATTCGTGAAAAAATATACGTTGAAAAGAAAACCTTCTGCTCTTTCTTTTTATGTTTTTGAAGGGGAAGAAAGAGCAGAGTTGGTGGAAATTATTGGCAATTTTTAATTGAAAAAACGCCCATTTAGGGCGCATTTTCGGAAATTATTTTATTACTTTCATCCATTCAACACCCCAACTTAGTTGGGAAGGAAAGGGTTTAGCTTTTGACAGATGCTATATTTTCCTGTGATGTTTTTGGTTCTTTAATTGGTTTTCTTAAATCAATTCCTAAAAATTGACTCATATAGAGATTGTAGTAAAAGCCTTCATTTTTCATAAGTTCTTCGTGATTTCCAGTTTCTACAATGGAACCGTGATCCATTACTAAGATTGTATCGGCATTCCTGATTGT
>NZ_JALY01000025.1:0-20925 GCF_002924615.1 Petrotoga halophila DSM 16923
AGGGTTGACGAAATTGGTCTAAAAAATAAAAATAAAAAGTTTTTTATGAATCAACTTAAAGAAAACATTCAAAGCAAAATCTCACAGAATTTCATTTTCAAAGTTAACAACAACAGAATATATTTAATTCCTCGAAGCAATATGAAGATTAGCATTAAAGATATCGATATTCTAAAAAAGATTTTTGGGATACATTCTTTTTCAATAGCTGAAAAAACTCAATTAGATATAGATTCAATTAAAAATAAGGTATATGAAATAGCAAAAAATTCTCTTGAAAACAATAATTATAGTACTTTTAAAATAAGTGTCAATAGAGCCAATAAATCTTTCCCTTATAACAGCCAAGAATTCGCTGGGATGATGGGAGAATTTACTTTGAATTATTTCCCCCAACTAAAAGTTGACTTAAATCATCCAGAGCTTAATATAGAAATAGATATTAGAAAAGAAGGTGCGTTTATATTCAACAATCGTTTAGAAGGAGCAAGCGGATTACCTGTTGGTACATCTTCAAAAGGAACCGTTTTGTTGTCAGGTGGGATTGATAGTCCAGTAGCCACTCTTTTAATGATGCGACGAGGGATGTTACTAAATGCTGTAAACTTTTATAGTCCGCCATTTACTGGTCCTAAATCTTTAAGTAAAATTTTGAAAATTGGTTCTATACTGTGTGAATATATGTCTTTTCCTTTTTATTTATATGTGGTACCTTTAACTAAAATCCAACTCCTCTTCAGAGATATAAAAGAAAACAAGTATTCAGTTATTCTACAAAGAAGAGCTATGATGAGGATTACCAACAAAATTTCTGATATTACAAACACAAAAGTTCTGGTTAGCGGCGAAAGTTTGGGGCAGGTAGCCTCGCAAACAATAGAAAATCTACTAACAATTTCTAACTCCAGTCAAAAAGATCTTTTAAGACCACTTATAGGTTTTACAAAAAACGAAACAATTAAATTATCCCAAAAATTCGGATTGTATGAAACATCTATTTTACCATACGAAGATTCCTGTAGCGTATTTATTCCTCCTAAACCTGCCACTAAATCAAATATAAATCACATAAAATCTATTGAGGATTCTTTGCCACATTTAAGTGAATTAGAAAAAGAAGCTTTGGTTGAAGCTAAAAAATATAAGATTGAAGATAGTAAAGTTTCAGAAATTGATCACTTTGAATCATAGTCTTATGTGTCTTAAAGAAAAGGGACGAAAAAGGAGGGCAATCAATGAAAAAAGTATTAGAAACAATAAAGGCGATTTTTTTCACAATATGGTTAATTATTGGTTTTTTTGGCGTTGTAATTGTATATGGAAGTTATGTATTGATAAAAGCCAATATCTTGGAAAAACGGAAAGGATTCAAAGTCTCGCAAGAATATATTAGAACAGTTGTATCTTGGTTTGGAAGAGTTACTTTTAAATTTTTAAATAGCAAGATTTTAGTTTTCGGTGAAGAAAATATACCAAAGCAAGGGCCTTATGTAATAGTAGCGAACCATCAAAGCATATTCGACATTCCTTTAATTTTAGGTTATATTTATCCCACAGCTTTTATAGCGAAAAAAGAGCTTTCTATGATTCCTATATTGGGAAGTTTCATCAAAAAGCTTGGTTCTATTTTAATAGATAGAAGTAATGTAAAAAGTGGTGCTATAGCTCTTAAAAAATTTGCAAAATTATCTCAATCTGGAGAAATAATAACCCTTTTTCCGGAAGGAACAAGGAGTTTAGATGGTCAAGTAGGCGAATTTAAAAAAGGAACTCTATTAATACCTTTTAGGTATAATATAAAAATATTACCCATCACAATAGATGGAACTATCAAAATGAGCAAAAAAGGAAGCGCCTTTATCAAACCCTCGAATATTAATCTATTCATACACGAACCAGTTGAGCCAAAACTTTTCGCTAGTGAAGGAGAATTAAGAGAATGTCTTAAAAGCATTATCAGTGAAAAGATTACAAGCGAGTCTCAACTGGCTTTGAAAGAAACAAGAGCGTAATTCTAGTTTTTTTAAGGAGGTTTTCAACCATGAAAAAAGTAAGCAATGTTACTATGGGAATAGATAAAGTTTCAAACTCACCAATAGTTTTTTTAAGGATACAAGATACAAACGTTGTTGTACCAATATGGATTGGACCTTGTGAAGCTGGTGTATTAGCTTTAATATTGAGAAACGAAGATTTTGAAAGGCCTTTAACCCATGATCTCATCGGCAATATCATCGAACAACTGAAGGCGAAACCTATTAAGATAGAAATAGACGAATTCAAGCAGGATATTTATTACGCTAAATTAGTCTTGGAAGGTAGTGATTCTAAAGAGATCTATATCGACGCAAGGCCTTCGGATTGCATTATTTTATCGTTAAAAAACAACTTGCCTATTTACATAGAAGAAGAAATAGTATCCGAACATGGTATTGATGCTTCTTTTATAAACACAGAAGAAGAAAGCGAATTCAGACAAGATATTGAGAACTTCGATATAGACGAGTTAAGAAGGAAATTTGAAAATAAAAATAAAGATCAAGATGACGAATAATTTGTATAATTGTATGAGGTGAATCGATGGAATTTCTAAAATTATCTGAGTTTAAAGACGTCTTTGACAAGAATATAAGAGTTTTTTTTGAAAATTTGGAGCTTGGAAATCATTTAAAAAATCCATTGTTTTATTACATAGCAAACGGAGGCAAGAGACTAAGACCATGGATTATATATAACTTTGGGCAAATAGTATCTGCAAATAAAAAAATTTTAATGGACATTGCGATAGCTGTCGAAATTTTACACTCCTCATCCTTAATACATGATGATCTACCTGCCTTAGACAACGCAAAGTTAAGAAGAGGGGGGCTTGCAAACCATTTAAAGTTTGGAGAATATAAAGCTCTATTAGCTGGAGATTATGGATTCACTCTCCCCCTGCAGATCGTTGCCAATTTAGATAATATAAACGAAGGAAACAAACTTCTTTTAATGGATTATTTTATAAAAACCATTTTAAAATTATTCCAAGGAGAAATGGAAGATCTAATCTTTGAAAAAGAAGATAGAGAAGTAAGTGAAAAAGAAATTCTTGAGATGTATTCAAAGAAAACAGGCGCGGTTTTTGGTTTTTGTTTTGCATCTCCTTTTTTAATGATCGGGGAAGTACAGCTAGCTAAAGAAATGAATATAATAGGCACTGATTTCGGTGTATCTTTCCAAATTTTCGATGATCTAAAAGATTTATTTACTACGGAAGAAGAAATTGGAAAAGAAACTAATAAAGATGTAAACAAAAAGACTCTTTTAAATTTTTATAATTTTCAAGAAACACAAATAATAGCCGATAATATCTATAGAAATGTTTTACAAAAATTGGAAGAACTTAACCTAAAAGAACTATCTCAAATTTTGAAGGAAGTTAGAAAGACTGTAGAAACAAGTTAACAATCTCAAAAGGAGTTGACTGAGTTATAAAATTCAAACCTTTTAACTTTTTAAATAAAATTAAATACATGGAAAAAAAATACAAAATTCTTTTATTTATTATTGTAATTGCCATTGTGATGCTTGTTTTTTTCCTTATTTTTAAAAACATCTTTTTACCTCCAAAAGAGATAACTCCTTCTTCTACAAACATTCAAATAGATATACCTAAGTCTGCTTTTTCTTCAAAGAAAAACATTGACATTAGAGTTGTAGATAAAAGTTCTGAAGAATATCAAGAATTGATCAACTACAAAAATTTTTATGGGGAAATATACAAAATCACTTTCTCCGATGAAAGTAATGAATCCTCTATTTTACCAATTACTTTAAGATACAAGATCCCAAAAGATAATTATTTCGGAGATAACTTCATCAATTTTTCCTTGGCTTACATTACACGCGAGGATCCTCCTATTGTTTCGGAATTCAGCGGAGAAAAAATAGTAAAAATCGAGAATGAGTATTATATAGAAGCACAAACCTTCCAAATAACTAAAGTCCATTATATAGGTCTAGTCATTGAATCTCCACAAGAATCATCTATTGGACTCAAGGTTATAAAAGAAGCACCACCAACTCTTGAACCTGATATTATTTTAATTCCTGGAACGGATCTTAACTTCCTTGGAAGAGTAATGAATGTACCTGAAAATGGTTATCCACAATCTTTTTGGTCCTCCCTTTTCCCAAATAGAACCATTTGGAGTTACAATTACCCCTTGACATCTACAAGAAGCCAAAATTACAATGATTCTTTTGTTAGCTTTGTTAAAAGAACAGGGATTAATAGCTATATCGAATTTGAAGGAAGGCGACTTGCTCAAGAACTTTCTAGATTTCCTAATAAAAAGTTTGATATCATTGCACATGGTATCGGTGGATTAATTGCTCGATATGCTTTAGAGTCTAGTCAAACAATTCAAAATGTCGAAAATTTAGTACTTATTTCTACTCCAAATAAAGGAAGTAATCTTGCAAACCCTCTTTTTTTCAACTTACTCTTTGGAAAAAACACGGATATATTATCTCAATACTTTAATGTTGAAGATAGCACAATATTAAAAATCACCTCGCAAATTAGTTCTTACCTTGATCAAATAAATTCGTATTACGAAGATCTTATTCCTGACTCTGAGTTTCTAAATAAATTGAACTCTTTTGGAATAAGAAATGACATCAGATATTTATCGGTTATTGGTAATAACCCTGAAATAGAGGAAGACTTATCGAACAAATATATTTCCAGACTGTATCCAGAATTTGTGCAAGGAAAGGGAGATGGAATAGTAAGTGTTGACAGCGCCAACTTAGAAGGTATTGAAAAAACTTATTATTCTAAAAAAAGCTTTTATGAAATTTACAATGATCCTGACGTTTTAAAGGAAATAGTTAATTTTTTAGAAGAATCTGTCCCATCATATTCAGTGGAGCCTTTTAAAGATGATAATTTTGTCGAATACACATACGAAACTGAAGAAGGAAACAGCTCTAGCGACCAAAGTAAAAATACCCACCCCAGTATAATTTCGTCTTTTACCCTTCCATCACAGTATAAGGAAAGTTCAATTTTACTAAATCCAGTGAAGCAAGGAGAAATAGATGAAGATACACTGAGCATTATTGCAGTGGGAGAAAATATTTATTTTAAAAGTCCTAATTCTATTTACAACAGCAAACTAGAAAAAATATTTTCAAACAAAATTATGGGAGGATTACTATTTAACAACAAATACTATATATCTACCATTGATGGTATATACATTTTGAATGAAAACGGCAAAATTGATAAAATTAATTCAGAAATACCTTCTAAAGGTACCGAAATTTACTATTTACCAAATATAGGGTTTTTAAGTGTAGAATATGAATCAAACAATTGTAACGTTTATCTCAACGATTCCTTGATAAATCAAGGCAGCAATTTTATATCATTAAAAGTAATAAATGGGGAAATATATGTCATCTTTGAGGATAAAATAACAAAACTACAAAATAAAGATGTCGTAGAATTAATAAATACTTCCACCATTCAAGAAGTTTTAGAAACTCAGTTTGGGGAGATTACTGATTTTGCTTTATATAACAACAATTATTTTATTTTATTTTCAAATTATAAATTAGTTCTTTGGAATAGTTCAAAAAATGGATTACAACTTATAGAAGACGGAAATATAGGAAGATTAAAATTACAAATATTTAATGATAAATTATTTGTTTTCGGAAAAGATTATGTGAGCTACATACTTTTAAAAGAAGCTACTTTTCCTGGTTTTTTCCAAAGATTTGAAAGACACATAATTGATGTCCTTATCGATAAAAACGGCAAAGGATGGATAGTCACCAAAAATAACCGAATTGAAATAATTACATTTTCTTTGTGAGGTGAATCATCGTTAAGAAAGTACTCACTCTGTTGATAATTCTGCTCCAAATAATGTTGATATTTGCTGATAATTACGAAGTTGCCTACGAATACTATATGAATGGCTTAAAGTACTATAGAAATGCCCAATATGATTTGGCTCAAGATTTTTTTGAAGAAGCTTTGCAACTATCACCTAGATTAGAAAGTGAAATACCCGATATAAAATTGTATTTAGGGTTATCTGCATTTCACAACAAAGATTACGATACAGCTAAAATATATTTGCAGCCATTTAAGGATATTCCTATTGTGGATGAAGCTCTAAGAGTTATTGAATCTTTACCCTCCGAATCAGATGCTTTCGACGCTTCAAATCTAAAAATCAACAATACTCAATCTCCTGAAAAAGAACAGCAAAATTTTAATTTTTTAACCTTTTTTACTATAATGTTAATAATATTTGTTATTTCCTTGGCGGCCTCATTTTTTACCGTTTTTTTGATACGTAAACATGTCTCTTTTGAAAAAAAAGAAAATGAGTTAAATGATTTGAAAATACTAACCAATATAGACAAAGTTGAAACCCAAGAAATCAAATACAAAACAATAGACCAATTTGATGAACCACATATAAAAAAAGTTTGGAAGGTATCATCACCTTTAAAAAAACTTATAGGGATAACTTCGAATGGAGACATTTCTCCAGATGAAAATAACGTATCAGAAGGTCCCAAGGAAGGGAAATTAAATGAGATAGAAGACCTTGAAAACAAGCTTGATAAAGATATAAACGATATCTTAAGAGAATCAAACCTTGAAGAAATTGAAGAAATTCTAAATGAGTTAGAAAGCAATGGTGAAAAAAGTAGCATTCAAGAACCAGTTACCCTCGAAGAGGAAAGTAATGAAAAAAACCAAGAAGAATATTCTCACTTGGAAGATGCTATAAAACCTGATTCTGAGATAAAAAATAACTTTTCTTCGATAATGGAAAAAGAAGAAAAAGAATTATCATTTGAAGATGATCTAGATAATGACTTATTTGATATAATTAAGGAATTAGAAACAAAAAAAATTTCTCAAAATAATTTACAAAAGTTCTTTCATAAATTATTTTATGACGTTAACAAGGATAAAATATAATCAAAATACTAAATATTGATTTTGTTTTAAATTATTGGTATAATATATTTGATTCAAAATAAAAATTTCAAATGCGGATGTGGCTCAGTTGGTAGAGCTCCAGCTTCCCAAGCTGGGAGTCGCGGGTTCGAGTCCCGTCATCCGCTCCAAAAACGGAAGGGGCTTAATGAAGCTCCTTCTTTGTTTGTATGAGGTGTAAAAATGGCTTTGAAGATTGAAAGCGGCAAATTTAAGAATACTAATATAGAAACAGTTGATGATCGTAGGACAAGATATACTCCTGCTACTTTAAGAAGGGCTTTGATGAGCATTTTTGATTTTTCAGGTGCTAACTTTTTGGAGTTTTTTGCAGGTAGCGGCATAATGAGTTTTGAAGTTTTAAGTAATGGGGCAAAAAGCTCCACAATGGTGGATATTTCGTCTAAAGCGGTGAGCTCGATTTTAAAAAACGCTGAATCTTTAGGGGTACTAAGTAATATAAAAGTTATAAAATCAGATTTTAGAAAATCTATTACAAAACTTTCAGCCGAACAGTTTGATTACATATTTGCTGATCCACCATTTAATAATCATTATGTCCAAGAGTTTTTGAAATTCATAGATTCAAATATATCTTTAATTAGAAAAGGGGGCTATATCATTATTGAAAAACATAAAAATGAAAAAATTGATTATATACCCAAAAATTTGATTAGGGAAGAAGTAAGAGATTACGGTGATATTGAAATTCTAATCTTTTTTAAATCTTAAAAAAAGGGCCTTAATAAGGCCCTAATTTGGAAATGAATTCTTCCGGGGACAGAACACTCCAGGAGGGAGGGTAACCTACAAAAGTGCTCTGTAGAGATATTATACATCATGAAATTTTTTTCTCAAAACCCAATTATAGGCAATTACTTTCAATTAATAGCGATTAAAGCCGTTTAACTCCATTTAAGTCAATAAATCTCAAAAATTGAAAAAATCTCATTATTTGATATTATATTTTTATCAAAGGGAACGTTGGAAAAAAGAGGTACATAATCTAATGTATGTCCAAAAGTGCCCCAATTTACACCTACAGGATCGTTTAATACATCATAAAAACTTCTAACCACAGACGATTGATAACTTACATTTTTTCCTGAATTCTTTGTATAGTAAAATTCTTTTTCTAAATCAAGTTTTAACCCTAATTTTTCTTGAAACTCTTCATAATTCTTAGATTGGTTAAATGTACTTATCATCTTTTCATAAGAAAAAGCACTGGGTTGAAACTTATTAAGAGCTAAAAAACCATCACCTAAACTCAACCCACCCGTTGAATGATCTGCAGTCACTATGATCAAGGTATCTTGAGGATATTGCTTATAAAAATCGATAGCAACCTTCACTGCCTTGTCAAAATCTAATATTTCGTTTATCATTGAATAAGTATCATGTGCATGTGCAGCGTGATCGATTCTTCCCCCTTCTATTAAAATGAAAAAAGGAGAACCATTAAATTTACTCAATGCATAATTTAACGTTTCTTCTAACGTTACTCTGTTTGGATCATCCGTTAAAAAGGGGAAATTCCCATAATATAACATAACAATTTCATCATCAAGAGACGGAATCCTATCAAGTGTTTCTGTGTAAAAATATCCGTACTCTTTTGTGTTGCTATCCTTAAGATAAGCTTTTCCTCCCCCTATGAAAAGATCAAAATTACTTTCTAAAAGATCTTGCGTTATCTTTTGGTAATCTTTTCTATTTTCAACGAAAGCATAAGCACCCGCAGGGGTAGCATCAATGATGCTGTTGGTTGTTATGACACCAATTTTGTACCCTTGTTTTTTTAGTTCATAAGTAATGGGAAGTATTTTTTCATCATCAGGATTAATGTTTATTCTATCGTTGTAGGTTTTTTCTTTAGATAAAATTGCTGTTATGGCTGCTGCTGAATCCGTTACACCATTCATCGAAGAAGTTTCAACCATTCCATAGTAAGGTAATTCTAGGATGTGTAGTTGATCTGTGTATAAATATTGCTTATACATATTAGATAACTGCATGTGTGGAATTCCCATTCCATCAGCTATAAACAAAAAAACATAGTCAAATGAAAAAGAAAGATAAACTAAAAGAGTAATGAGAAAAACCAACAAAATTTTTTTCACTTTTAACACCTTCATTGTTTAATTAATGTTTTCAAATAAATTTTCAAAACTTTTATCATCTAATCTATCAAAATTATTTAAAATATATCTTTCTATATCAAATATTTTTTCTTTGTCAAAATCCAATCTTTCCATGAAGGATATTACACTTTCTCCATAAGGTTCATCGTAAAAACCTGTTTTTTTTAGTTCAAGTTCTTTCAAATATTCCTCGGGAGAAACCTCTCTAAGAAACAATAATGAATTAGTTTCTGCTAGGATTTCGTGCCAAGTATCCTTTAGGGAGGATTTCACCTTGTAACCGAAAAAATAATGGGATAACTCATGAACTAAATCCTTGATAGAATTAACAACGTAAATACTTGGCAAAACTTGAAAAGACCTACTTTGATTCATATAAAGAATATACAAGGGTTCATTGATCTCTGAAACATTTTCCAAAAAATCTTTAGATTCAACAATCCAATTCTCTAACCATTTTTCGTTATAGAAAAAATTATCTAGGTTACAAAGAGTATTTTTATTTTTCAAATAAACCATTGCCGACGAAACGTCTCTTTGCCTTTGAACTAAAGAATCTCCACTTTGACGTGGCAAAAATCCGTTTTGTACATTTAACAAAATAAACTCCTCAAAAGGTATTTCTTCGTAAAAAAAGATAGTTTTCTCTTTAAAGGTATATTGAATGTCATCATAGAAAATTACCTTTGTTAAACTTGTTGAAAAAATTCTAATATTGTAATCTTCTTCATCAACTAAAGTAACCGGATAAAAGAAAAAAAAGAGAAATACAATAAAAACAAAAATAACGAGTAACGTCCTTTTTCTATTATCGATGCCCATTTTTATTCCTTTCTTCATACTTTAAAAAAGCTACCCAATTTTTATGCTAATTATTATGTAGATTACATACAAAGAAAATAGTATGGAACCTAAACCTCTTCCAACTTTTTTATCTTTTTTGATCATCGTACCAAGCAACAAGACCAATGCTAGTAAAAGCCCATAAGAAACATCAAAAGTAACCGGTCTATCTGCCTTGGCACCATTTATCAGGGCTGATATACCTAGTATGGCAGCAACGTTGAATGTATTGGAACCAACTATATTCCCCATCACTATATCATCCGAATGTTTGATCGCTGCAACAACAGCGGTAACTAATTCTGGCAGGGAAGTCCCTACAGCAACTATAGTTACCCCTATCAAAGATTCTGAGATTCCAATATTTTTAGCAAATATAACTGAATTACTTACCGTCAACTCTCCTCCTATTATCAACATAGCCAACCCTAAAGCAGAAAAAGTGATTATTTTAGCCCAAGACTCTTCTTTTTCGACTTTCTTCATTTCATCGCTTTCAACAAGTTGTTTCCTCATTTGTTGATCATTTTTTGCCATATAATAGAGATAAGCCATAAAGATAAGCAAAAATGTTATCAATATCATACCATCGTATCTAGTTAGAACACTATTCCCTTCCATTATCATTGCAAATATAACCACTGAAATAATAAGCAAAAAAGGCATTTCTATGTTTACTGTAGATTTTTGAATTTTTGTTGGGGAGATTAAAAAAGAGATTCCTAAAATTAATCCAATATTTGCGACGTTGGATCCAAGAACGTTTCCTAATCCTACACTAGCCCCTTTTATTGACGAAGAAATTGTAACAACTAATTCAGGCGCACTGGTACCAAAAGCCACCACCGTTAAACCTGCAAAAAGTTCAGAAACACCTACTTTTCTTGTTAATCCAAGGGCTCCTTCAATTAGCCTATCTGCCCCTCTTATTAAGAGAAAAATACCTAAAGCTATTAATAGAATATTTACCAATCAATATTCACTCCTTTTTTTCAACGTTTTCCCTTTTGTTTCTCAGGTATACAAAAAGAAAAAAACCCAACACTATCAATATTAAGCTTATAACTACTGCAACGCGAAAATCCCCAATGTAAAGACTATCAGTTCTTAACCTTTCGATTGGGATTCGCCCAATAGAATAAAGAATTAAATACAGAGCGGTGACTTCTCCATACGTTTTTCTCTTATTTCTAATAAAATAAAACAATATTAGAAATACCACCAAATTCCAGGCAGATTCATACAAGAATGTTGGATGAAAATACTCATAGGCTTCATACCCTGGCATTCGATCAGGCAAAGAAATGTACATCTTCCATGGAAGATTTGTCGGTGAACCGTATGCTTCGTGGTTGAAAAAATTGCCCCATCTTCCAATAGCCTGAGCTAACGGTAAAACAAAGGTGAATAAATCTAGCCCTTGCAGAAATGTAAAGGTACACTTTTTTTTCAAACGTGTATACATAAAAACTACCAAAAAAGCAGCCAATATTGCTCCATGTATAGCCAATCCTCCATGCCATATCTTAAAAATTTCTGAAGGATTTCGAGAGAAGTATTCAAAATTAAAAAGAACATAATATAATCTTGCTCCTATAATACCAAATATAATTCCCAAAGAAACTGCGGTGAAAAGATCGTCTTCGTTTATTTTTTCTCTTTCAGCTTCTTTCTGAGCAATAAATGTTGCCAACAGTATCGATGAAGCGATTAACAGTCCATACCATCTTATTTCTAATGGACCAACCGTAACTAAAACTGGACTGAAATACCATTCCCCAGAAAAACTCTTTGGTAAAACAACTATACAAATAACTAAAAAAGAGGTTATCGAAACCCACAAAGTGTTTAAAAAGACTTTATCCTTTTTCATATTCATCCTCCTAAAGCCTTCCAAAACTAAAAATCTCTATAGTACATTGACCAAATGTATTGAATCTCCATATCTTACTTGCAATTCGTGTTTTAAATTAGGATATCTATCGAAACTTTGGATAGAAGATAAAAAAAGTTCTACCGTTTTTCTTGAACTTTCTATAATATTTATATCTTCGACTAAATCTAAAAATTTAAATTCCGGCATCCCATGCTGTTCCACTCCAAAGAATTTGCCTGGTCCCCTCCATTTTAAGTCAATTTCTGCTACTTCAAAACCATCTAACGTCTTAGAAAAGGAGTTCATTTTACTTTTTATCTCATTGTTGGCATCATCATCTATTACTAAAAAGCAATAAGACTGTTTATCACTTCTGCCCACTCTTCCTCTGAGCTGATGCAATTGAGATAATCCAAAACGATCCGGATGTTCTATGACCATTACCGTTGCATCAGGGATATCTATCCCCACTTCTACTACCGATGTCGAAACTAATATATCATATTCTTTTTGAACAAATTTGTCCATAACGTCATTTTTTTCTGAAGATGAAAGCCTCCCATGTAAAAGTCCCACTTTATATTTTTCAAATACTTTATTTAACTCTTCATACATACTTATCGCGTTTTTTAATTCTAAGGCTTCAGATTCTTCTATCAAAGGATACACGAAAAAAACTTGATTCCCCTGATCTAATTCTTCTTTAACGAACTCATACAAACTTTTCCTGTTGGATTCAGCTACAAGTATTGTTTTAATAGGCCTTCTTCCTTTAGGCATTTCATCAATTAAGCTAACATCTAAGTCACCATAAAAAGTCATTGCTAAAGTTCTAGGAATAGGAGTAGCAGTCATAACCAAAATATCAGGATGATTCCCTTTTTTAATGAGTTCCAGTCTTTGATTCACTCCAAATCTATGTTGTTCATCAATAACCACCAACCCTAGTTTTTTAAATTCTACATCTTGTTGAATAATTGCATGGGTACCAACTACAACATTAATTTCTCCTGTCTTTAACTTTTCTTTAATTAATACTTTATCGCTTTCCTTGGTATCTCCCGTTAACAAAGCTACTTTTAAACCTAACGACTCTAAATCTTTTGATAGCCTTTTAAACTGCTGCTTTGCTAAAACAGAGGTGGGATTCATAACCGCTGCTTGATACCCGGCTTCACAAACATCTATAATCGCTAATTCTGAATCAACAGTTTTACCAGAACCAACATCCCCCTGCAAAAGCCTGTTCATAGGATATGGAGATATCAAATCTTTTCTTATCTCTTCATAACTTCTTTTTTGGGCTTGCGTGAGTTCAAAATTTAAAGTCTTGAGAAATTTTTCCGATAATTCTCCTTTTATCTCCTTCTTCTCACCTTTTTTCATTTCTTTCATCTTTAATTTCAGATAGATCATTGCTAACTCAAATAAAATTGCCTCTTCGTATTTTAAAGAGTACCAAGCCCTTTCTTTATGATAAATGCTTAAAGGAAAATGGATTCCTTTTATTCGCTTTTTCAAATCTAATAAGTTGAACCCTTGAACGAATTCTTCAGGTAAGAACTCTTCTAAAAAAAATGTCTGTTGAATAGCTTCTTTTGCTATTTTTCGCATAATTGTTTGGAAGATACCAGACGTCAATGGATAAACTGGCAGAATTTCTCTTTTGAAATCCTCCTCACTTTTGATAACTTGAAAATCTGGAGACTTCATCTGTTTCATACCATATGAATACTCTATCCTCCCATAAAAAGCAGACTTCACACCTCTTTTTAAATAAGATTTAACATAATCCTGGTTGAAAAAAGTAACAATTATGACCCCCGTGTCATCTTCCACTGAAAAGTTGTAAATAGTTAAACCCTTATTTATTTTTACTTCTTCACTTTTCACTACGTTCCCTATTATTACGACTTTTTCATTCTCTTTGGCGTTGAATATTTTAACAACCTTTCTTCTGTCTTCGTAATCCCGAGGTGGATAGTAAAAGAAATCTTTTAATGAATAAATACCTAATTTATTTAAAATTAAGGCCCTTTTCGCTCCTACTTTTTTTATATATTTTATATCGGTGAGTGGTGCTAATTTTTTTTCTGGTTTTACTGAGACTTCATCAACTAAATACCGCTCTTTTAAAATCTTTAAAGAGTCTTTTAAACCTTCTAGACGTTTTTCCTTGCGTTTTTCTGGCAATGTTTCAAGAGGTTTTATATAAGCCAGAATCTTCTTAACATCTTCCAAAAGGCCATTTTCTTTAATTATTTTGAAATTATTTTTTGCGATGCTATAAAAACTTGGGAAGATCTCTTCCCAAGTTATCATTCCCTTTTCTTTCAATTGAACAACATAATCAAAAGAATTTATAACTTCTTCAATCATTGCGCTTGAAAACTCCTATTCTTTGAGAGAATATTTTTCAAAGCTACTCTATAACTTTCTTTATAATGATTTTATCATCTTTCTTATAAATTTTATATCCATTCAATTCAGCTTCTTCAATTTGGTCATCTTCTATAAAAGGCTTAACTTTCATCAAAGAAGCATTTTCAACGTAGAAATCCTTCAGGCTACCTTCAAGTGTGTATCCATAAGAGTTTATTTTCAAATAAGCAGAAAATACAATCAAAAACCAACTCAAAGATATCAACAACAAAAACGTCATTACTTTGATCATTACTTTACCATCCTTCTTGTGAAAAATTCGTAATCACTGAAGAAACTTTCGATTCTATCTTGATATCTAGAATAATTGGGTGATCCTTCTTCTTTTAAACTCTTGTAATAGTTATAAACAGCTTTATAATTGCTAACAATGTTTTCTACTAGTTGATTTTTTAAATTTTCATCTCTCAAAGTTGAATATAACTCAGATAACAATTTTAATGAACTATCTGGTATCCCTCTAGATTTTTGGGCCATGTAATAATCTGCTTCTCCCTCTTTTTGAGTAATGAAAACTATTTTGTTTATTAATTCATCTTGTGGATATATATTTATCAGCCTTACGGTTAACAGCAAATATTCATAATAAACATCTTCCCATTCAGGAAACCTATTCCAACCCCCAGGAAGGATGTATATAGCTTGCTGCTCCCAATGATGAAAATTATTGTAAGCCTCGTCTTGAAGTTTTTCTACTGTCTTTAACTTATCTAGTGGAATGTAATCCTTTAGCTGTTCGTATAGAATTACGATGTTATAATATATTCTGCCTATTAATCTATAGGCATTCTTTTCATTGAATGATAAGTATGAATATTCTAACTGATTTATTCCATCGTAGAGGGTTTGAATTTTTAAAGTAATCTGTTTAGCATTGTTGTTCAAGTCGCTGGAATAAATCGGTTCTACGGTGTCTCTTAAAATATTATCAGGAAATGGCATTAAATCCATTGCACCTTCGAACTCTTCGATCATAAAATCGTAACCGTCGATTTCTTTTTCAAATATTTTAGGTAAATCTTCATAAGTAAGGGAATTCTGCCGAATGCTAGACGTCAAAAGTTGAGACAGGTAAAATGCCGATTTGCCGAAATTCGGATTCCATTTTAATGATTTCTGGAAATATTCAAAGGCATTCTTATAGCTTTGTTCTGCTCTATTCTCGTATGATAACTGCATATTTTTATAATCTTCTATCTGTGTGTCTATCTGGTTTATACTTTGAGTTATCCTTTGAAAATTCACACTCCCTGGAGTGTAATTCATCAATTGTTTTTGAAGACTGGATTTTTGAGCTTCAAGTTGGCTTATAATATTTGGTATTTGACTTTCAGTAGCGTTAATAAGAGATACCATTGAATTGTATTCACGATTTCCTTTAACGAAAAAAGCTTCTGATGTAACTTCGTTTATTTTGTAATACGACGCCACTATTCCAACCAAAACTAAAGGAATAATCACAACCTGACTATTTTTGATATTAAAACTTTTCACATGTGAATTGAACTGTTCTGATACAGCACTTGAGAGGATAAATACACTTAATATAAGGTTTGGATGCATGTGAAATGCAAACTCTGTGAATGCATGGATTGCCATGACCGTGGCGCTCCATCCAAATAAGGGGAATAAAAGGCTCTTGTTGTCATCATCTTTTTCAAACCTTAGAACTTTAAAGTATATCACCATTAAACTTACGAGCATTAACAATATTGAAGAGAAACCTAAAATACCTGTCTCTCCCAACACTTGTAGATAATCGTTGTGAGCTCTTTTGAAGTTATTCCATGCATATAAAAATCTCTCAGGATTTTCCGCTTGCACCTCAGCTAGGTAATGAACCGCATAAACGGGATATGTATTTATTCCACTTCCAATTATAAAATGGTTTTTATGATTCTCATCTGCAAATTGTTTTACAGCGGAGAGCCAAGACAAACTTCTTTCATCCCAAGAAGAAACAGAAGCCATAGCTGCGAAGCGGTCTGTCGCTATCACCTCTCCACCCCTGTTGAATGGCGTTTCAAAATTAAACATAAGGAATAAAAAGGCTAAAACAGATAAAACCAGAATTATCCATATTTTAAACTCTTTACTTTTTACATAATTTTTCAAGGTATCTTTTTTATTGGAAATGAGAAAAGATATTATAGTGAATCCTAATCCAACAAAGGTGGCAAGATAAATAGAACGAGTTTGTGCTAACAAAACAACCCAATACATTATAAAAACATTCGCTAAAGCATATATTCTAATGTAGATACTCGTATTCTTTCTCAAAGTAAAATATATAGAAATTGGTAATAGCTGTGCCAAATAGTCTGAAACAAAATTAGGGTTCCCGATAGTCGTTCTTAAGGCTATTCTTTGAGAAGGGTCTCCATACTTACCAAAGAACAAATCAAAGCCTAAAAACTTGTTCAAAAGCCCATCTATGGCTATAACAGTTCCCGTAACCATAAAAATAAAAAGACCATATTCGATGAATTTAAAATCCTTCCCAAAACGCGTTGTAACTACATACGAAAAAAAAGCAATAAGCACTATGTAGAAGGCTACTCCAGCTGACGTAGGTAGGTAATATTTATTCTCTATGTAAACTGATATCAAATATAAAAAGGCAGAAATACTGAAAAAAGATAAAAAAATGTGTGGATAAGTGAACTTTATTGAAATAGGTTTAGAAAAGTATTTAAACAAATAATAAATTAAAATAAAAACCATGAATAAAGAAAAAACCAAATGTTTTTGAGTAGAGTACTCATAAACCAAATTGGGTACCATTAAAAAAGGTATTAAAGCAAACAAAACAAGAAAAATCAATATATCAGTAGGAATTTTTGCCTTCTCTTGCAAATAAATTAACCTCCTTTATGGTTCGCCGGTTTGTGCGAACCAATTAATCAAAATAGATTTAAAATTCTTCTGAGGGTTTGGTTTGCCGGTTTTCTAAACGATGTTTTTTAATTGTTTTACGGTTTTTAAAAAGGTTTTAGGGGCTTGGGGTTTACCCCAACGTTTGGGTTGGGGGGCCACCTCCAACGCCCTATTTTAGACCAAAAAAGTCAATAACTGCGTTTTTAATAATTTCTGCAAAAACTTCCACATAGTCCCCATTCGTAAATTCATCTACTACTTGAGGATTACTGATAAATTCCATTTCAAATAAAACTGCGGGACTTCTGGTATAAGCCAAAACAGCGAACTCTGCTGTATGAACGCCCCTAAATTTAACCCCATTTACATTCAAATAACTTGCCAATATATTGGCAAACTTCTCACTTTCATCTAGACTGTTTTCTTTATCCGTCACCCATGTTTCTATAAGATTTTTATCAGTATTCAAATCTAAATTTTCCCGGTAGGCTATTCTTCTTGCATATGCGCTTTCTGAAAAATCAAAATAGTAAACCTCTGATCCGTAAACTGAAGAATCTTGAGGATAATCATTCAAGTGTAAACTAATGAATAAATCTGCACCTTTTTCATTAGAAAAAACTGCTCTATCGTGTAAATCAACGTATACATCGTTTGTTCTAGTCAGATAAACGTTAATACTGTAAGGTTTCAAAAGTTCTTGAGCTCTTTTTGCTACTTTTAAAGCAATGTCTTTTTCAAAAGTTTGGTTAGGACCAACAGCTCCCGGATCTATCCCTCCATGACCTGGATCCAAGACCAAAACAGGCAAGGTGATTGTATCTTTAAAAGAAAGGTCTAATATGATTCTATTTTCTTCAATTAATTCTTCCAAATCAGCGGAGTTGTTCAGTTTTACTTGTATCCAAACTTCTGTTGGTGAATAGTGATATGCCTTTATGTAATTGATCTTGTTGTTGTATTCTTCATAGTAATAAGAATCAGGAATTTCGGCACCTTTTATCTTAATTAAATATCCGGATTTATTAACTAAAGGATATATTCCAACATCTTCAGGACTTGAAGAAAGTTCTATTATTATTCTGGCATCGGTTTTCTGTATGATCGTTTTTATTGAGCTTATTTGAGTTAGCGGCAGGTTCAAGTAAACAGCAGAATCGTTAGAAATTAATTCTAAGTTGATCAACTTAGCTATCAACTCTGTAGTTAAATAAATTTCTCCATCGACTATTTTTAGATCACTTGGATCGAAACGAATGGATTCGGTGCTGTTAATAATTGCTAAACTATTCTGGGGAAAAATAAAAACGTTCCATTTGCTGTCTTTTACGTAAATCAAAGTATCGTTATATACATCTAAAGCTCTTCCACTCTTTTCAGAAATAACTTTTAAACTAACATATAAATTCTCCCCATTTTCGAAATAGTAAGCTGGATCTATTTCTCTCCATTGAAAATAAAGTGTTTTTGCAAATGTAGTAACTGAGAGAAATATAAAGCCAAAAATTATTAACCGCTGCATTACCCTTTTACTCATCTTTTTATCCCCCTTGGTTGCTCAGTTAAAATTTCCAATATTTTTTCTGCAATATCGTAATTGGGAAGGACAAAATCAGCATAACCTTCTTGGGCAACGATTTTTGGCATTCCATAAACCACGGAAGTTTCTTTCGACTCTGCTATAACCTTTCCACCGTAATGTTTAACTTTAAATGCCCCTTTCGCACCGTCTCTTCCCATTCCTGTCAGAATAACTGCCAATGACTTTTCTTTAAAAATTTCAGCAGCCAGATCAAAAGTGAAATCAGCAGAAGGTCGTACATTATTAATTTTATCGCTTTTATCTAAAAACAACTTTATTTTATGGTCCTCCTGTTTTAAACCCAAATGAAAATCCCCTGGAGCAATGTATACAACATTCTTTTGTAAAAATTCTCCCTCCTCAGCTTCTTTTACCTTCAAATTTGAAATTTTATCCAATCTATAAGCTAAAGAAGCTGTGAAACCTGCCGGCATGTGTTGAACAATAATTATTGGAACATTCAAATTTTCAGGTAGTTGCGGAATTATAACATCTAAAGAACGAGGTCCTCCCGTTGAACTTGCTATCAACACAACTTTTTCTCCCAATATATTTACTCTTGCACTTTTCTTTATCTTCTTGCTTCCAACAAAATGGATACTTTTCAATTTTTCGATAGAGACATTCATACTTTCTCTTATCTTTCTCAGCAATTCATCTTGAACGTCTCTTATAGTCCAAGAGGTACTTCCAGCCGGTTTTTGAATGAAATCAAAAGCTCCCTTTTCTAAACATTCTATTGTAATAGAGGCTTCTTTTGAAGTCAAACCGCTTACCATAATAACTCTTGTTGGAGATTTTAACATTATCTCACTTAAAGCATCGAGCCCGTTTTTTTTAGGCATTTCAACATCTAAAGTAATCACGTCTGGATTTAAAGACAAAGCTTTTTCTACCGCTTCAATTCCATCTTTGGCTAATCCAACTACTTTCATGTCAGGTTCCTTGTCTATAATATCTTTTAGGACCATTCGCATGAAGGCTGAGTCATCAACTATTAAGACCCTTATTTGATCCAAGTATCTTCCTCCTCATTATTTTTCTGTTTTTTTATATATAAAGCCACATAAATTCAAAAAAAGCAAAAAAACTATTGCTAAAATTATACCATATTTAGGGTTCAGATTGAAAAAAGCATGACCGAAGATAATTATTCCAATTGCAACTGCGAAGATAGAAGTTATAAAAACCGATGCAGCAGAAACATCCTTAATTATCTTTACCGAAGAGCTATAAAAAGGATGAAGAAAATCCAACAGTTTCTCTGCTACGGTATTCACTGTTTCCATAATCAACACTAGCATAACTGTGAATATTAAAAGTATAAACTCAACTTCAGTTAAGTTGGCAAAAATAGCAACAATTAACACTATTAATCCTATTAAACTTTGTATTCTAAAGTTTCTTTGAGATTTATAAATTTCGATGAGCCCTTTCAAAGCATAAGAAAAACTACTTTTTAGACTCCTGTTTTCATTATTTCTATTCATAACCTTTCCCTAATTTTTTATACATTTTAGTTGACTCTAACGGATACCTTTTTTTGCATAAATCATAGCCAATTTTGATGGCTTTTTCATCAATTTCTATGTAATTTTTTGATACGTTCGATTTGACTTCTTCTATAAGACTTTCCAAACTTATTATCTGAGTTACTGAGCAAAGAACCCCTAACCCTATCATATTTGCCACATTTTTGTTTGATAATTCTTCTATAGCTATTTGTGAAGCTGGAACTTTGATTATTTTTTTGGTGATTCTTTCTACATACTGGGGTATATTTTCAACAAATTTTTCATCGTAGAATAAAATACCATTTCTTTTGAGATTCCCAATATGATTTAAACCAACATTATGCATCAAATACAATATATCAAAATTTTTAGCCTCGGGATAATCTATAGGTTCTTGATCAAAGAGCACATCACAATAAGAAAGTCCACCTCTCACCTGTGCACCATAATGTTGAGATTGAACAACCCAAAATCCTTCTTTTACCAGTGCTTTTGCAAATATTATTCCCATTAAGATGTTACCTTGACCGGCTTCTCCGCTGAATCTCACCGAATTAGGCGTACTTATTAAACTACTCATTTCGGTGATACCTCCTGTGAAACCAATTTTTTCCTTAATTTTTCATACCTAT
>NZ_JALY01000097.1:0-9684 GCF_002924615.1 Petrotoga halophila DSM 16923
TTTGGTTTTAGAGGTGAGGCACTTTCTTCAATTTCAAGGGTTTCTAGAATGAAAATGACCTCCAAACCATCTGAATCAGAAGTTGGAACAATGTTGGAAATATTAGGTGGAAAAATAATAGAAAAAAAGAGAGTTAATTCATCAAATGGAACGAAAATAGAGATTATGGATCTTTTTTTCAACATTCCCGCACGCCGAAAATTTCTTAAAAGTGATTCTGCAGAAGGAAGATACGTTACAGAGATTATAGAAAAGTTTGCTTTTACGAACAACATTAACTTAACATATATCAGAGAAAACAAAGAAATCTACAAATTTTCTTCTGATATGGATCTAATTACAAAATGTTTAAAAATATATCCCGAGTTAAAAAAAGACGATCTCATAGAAATTGAACACAACGATTCAGTGTACAAAATATCTGGAGTTATTTCACAACCAAAAGTTGGAAGAAATAATAGAACCGCCCAACACTTTTTTGTAAACAACAGGTATATTAAGGCGGCCTCACTCTACTCCGTTTTGGAAAAAGGTTACGGTGAGATGCTAGAAAAATCAATTCATCCTTATGGAATAATATTCATAGAAATATCACCAGATATGGTTGATGTAAACGTTCACCCTCAAAAATTGGAAGTAAAATTCACGGACGAACAAAAGATAGCTTCTTTACTTAAAAAAGTTGTAAGAGAGGCTCTTAAGAAAAACACTCACTTTACGATGGAATTTATAAGTAGTAGCGATACAATTGATGCGAATAAAAAAACTTCTTCGTTTTCTGTTCAAAATTTATACAGCAAGAACGAAGACTCACAAAAAGTTAATTTTTCACAAAACACTCCAAAAACAGATTATTTTGAACATACAGACGAATTTTTTAATAACTCTGAAATAGAAGATCTTCAAGAAGAACATAATCATTTTGATAATAATTATAAACTTTATGAACCATCAAAAACCTTTGATTTTAAAGGTTTTGAATATCAAAAGAATCAGACGTTTACACCTGTTGAGAAAATTAATTCTTTTGAAAAATTAAGAATTTTGGGTATAGTTGCTGAAAGATATCTGGTAGTTGAAGGGGAAGACAAATTACTTTTAGTAGATTTTCATGCCGCACATGAGCGTTATATATACGAAATTTTAAAAGAAAACCTATACGAAAAAGGTGGACTTACTTCCGACCTTCTCCTTACCCCTCTTAAAATATCTTTAGACGAAGTAAGAAGAGGGATAATTTTAGATAACAAAGATCACCTAGAAAAATTGGGTATAAAATTAGAAGAAGTCGAAAGAGAAATTATTGTGAAAGGGCTCCCTTCCCCTGTGAAAATTGATGATGCTGAAAGATTGATATTTGAGATAGCAGATGATTTAAGAATATCAAATTTTGATCAACAATCAAACATACTTGATAAGAACTTAGCTACTATGGCATGTAGAGCGGCTGTAAAAACTAAAGATAATCCTACCGGTATGGAGACACTCTTAAAAACCATTTTTGAAAAAAAATTACTAACCTGTCCACATGGTAGACCGATAATGATCCAAATCACCTTTAAAACCTTAGATAAATACTTTGGAAGAATCTAAAAGGGGTGTAGTTTTTTCTTACACCCCTTTTTGTGTGTTCACTTAACTTGATCTAATTCTATTAATCTCTCTTCAGAAGTATAATCTTCAATAGTTCCCAAGTGAGCAATGTATTCACGTAACGCATCTGCATCTCTAAAGTATGTATCGTAACCAGGTTTACCTTCAAGCATTGTATAACCGTCTCCGCCAGCAGCTACATAGTTGTTGGTAACAACCTTATAAGTTTTGTTCAAATCAATGGGTTTACCGTTTATTTTTACGTTTGTAGCTTTTCCACCTTTCATTTCTGCAGTTAGCCCTGCAACATGTAACTTAGCTCCCTGGCCATCAGGAATTGTAGCAGCATAATTTAAAACATCCATAATATCTTTCCCAGTCAATTCTAAAACGTACAATGTATTTCCAAAAGGCAAAACGGTTAATATGTCTCTGTAGGTTATCTCTCCGGCCTCAATAGGTGCTCTTATCCCACCACCATTCATTAAAGCAACATCTGCACCTGTTTTCCAAATCATACCATCTGCTATAAGATTGCTTAGATTCGTTTCGTCACTTCTAACGTGGGCACGTTCCCCGTCGAGATATACTTTTGTTACTCCAACAACCTCATTCAAAGCCTCTGATCCAAGTTGATAAAAAGCATCTGTAAACATTTTTATGAAAGGATCTTCAGGGATATCAGATTTGAGTGGAATTACTTCTCCCCTCCAATCGACTATTCTACCGTCATCGATCCATAAATCTATTCTCCCAATATTCTCTGCATTCTCTCCAGCTTGTGCTACTATAACATTATTGATTACTACAGGTGTTTCTAACAAAGTGTGAGAATGTCCATCTATTATAATATCTACTCCGGGTACATTTTCAGCTAGCTCATCTGAGGTAGTGAACTCAACAGACAAGTTAGGCCTTCCTCCATCTGCATGATAACCTAAGTGCGCAAGGACTATAACTACATCAGCTTTTTCTTGGACAATTGGAAGATATTTTTTTAAAGTTTCTTCTGCGTTCACAATTGTATTCTCGCCTAAATAAATTGGTTCTAAAACTTTTGTTTGCTCTGTAACAAGACCAATAATTCCAACAGAGAAATCACCATAATCTTTTATAACATATGGTTCAAAAACTGGTCCGCCACGTTTTTCATCGACAAAATTTGCCCCTAAGAACGGAAATTGTGCTACTTCATACTGCTTCTCAAGCACTTCAAAAGGCTTGTCAAATTCGTGATTACCCAAAACCATAGCATCCAAACCCATGTAATGTAAGGCCAAAAAGTCAGGAACTGCATCCAACTGATCAGATTCTGGAATCCCTGTGTTTACATCGCCAGCATGTAGAAAAAGTACTGCTCCACCTTCCTTAGCTACTTCTTCTCTTGCTTGATTTATCAGAGTAGCTGCTCTGGCGAATCCTCCACCATCTTCCGTTCCCCACACATGTCCATGGGTATCGTTCATGTGAAAAATCACTAAATGGTTAGGTCCAGCAAATACTGATAAAACCAAAATCATAACAACTAAAATGCCTAAAACTCTTTTCATTTTGTTCCCCTCCTTTTGAGTTGGTTTCAATCACACATTAATTGGCACCCAAAATTCAGCTTCGCTTAAATATTAAATCTTCTTTGTTCACATCAAGATTTTTGGCGATTTTTTTACACTTAACAACAAAAGAATAATAAATTGATTTTTTTGTATTTTCATCAACCAAACTTTCAAAGTTAGATTGTCCTTTGGCTATTACAATATCTGCTTCATCGTAGATATTTTTGAAAGATCGACTAACGAAGCTTAAATCGGTGCCCAAATATTTAGACCCACTTTCAAAAGGAATAGAAACTTCCTTTAAAAAAATTTGATCGGCATCTTTTTTAGTCGCACATTTGTAAACTGGACGAGATTTCAAAGCAGAATGAATAATCAAGTTGGGGTTTAATTCTTTTAATACTCTTATAAACAATTTATCAAAAACTATTTCTCCAGCATAATTATGAAGAAAAAGCAGGAAATGAGCATTTTTAATCTCTTTTTTAAATTTTTCTAAATCGTTTATTGCTACCCTCTTTGTGTTATAAAAATTTTGAATTTCAATCTCTAACTCACCAAAGGAATTCTCCGAATTGTGGCAAAAAAGCTCTCCCATCAGTGATAATTTGAAGGCAGTATAAAGAGGATCCTTGCTGGAAAAACAAAAATCCAGCAGATCATCATAAACCTCTAAAAAAAGTTGGTTCAAGTCGGCTTTTTCTGAATGAAAGTAATCATTTTCACCAAAAATATCAAAAAAAGCATCATAAAATGTTTTTACCAAATAGTAAGGTGTATGGGTAGGATTCACTTCACCGAATGTTTTTAGAATGACCCTTTTGTAATTATCAAAAATGTTATTAGAAGAATACGAAGAGTTAGCATTAATTTTATCCATTAACTCAGAAGAATGGTTTAGAAGACAATTAATACATTCATAATCTATATTCATCTCTGTTCACCCCATGAACTTCTAAAATCCCTACAAAACTACTTTTAATTTTATCATTGTTTAATTAATTTAGTATTAGTTTTGTTTAGTATTTTGTTAAGAAAAATTTGTCCAAAAAAATTGTTACTTCTCTTTCTTGACATTAAAACATTAAATCATTATAATATATTCGATAGCTTTAAAAGCAAATATTCAGCTTCTATTGGTTATATCTGTCTTTAAGATAGATTAAACAACTCTACACAAATACATAGCAATTTTATTTTCAATAAACCATTTAATTTAAAAGGATTTGGAGGTGAAAAAATGAAAAGAACATATCAACCATCTAGGATAAAGAGAAAAAGAACTCATGGCTTTTTAGCTAGAAAAAGAACATCAACTGGAAGAAATGTTTTAAGAAGAAGAAGAGCAAAAGGCAGAGAACGCTTAACAGTATAATGGAAGGGCAAACTTTCAAGAAAAAAGAACGCTTACGATTAAAAAGGAATTTCAAAAATGTTTTTGAAAAGGGCGGGCGTTTAATCGACAATAATTTTGTTATAATATACGCGCAAAATACTATGGATTACAACAGAATTGGTATAATTGTGAACAAAAAATTTGGCAACGCAGTTGTTAGAAACTCAGTTAAAAGATACATCAGAGAAATATATAGAACCAACAAAACTTTTTTCCCAATAGGATACGATTTCGTATTCATTCCAAGAAAAGAATTATCTAAAAATTTTAAACGAATAGATTATTTCCAAATAAAAAGTCTTATTTTAAAGTTGGTGAGGAAGATAAACGAATGAAAAAGTTTGTTCTCAAGTCTATAGATTTTTACAGAAAACATATATCGCCTGCAACCCCTCCCAAATGTATTTACCTACCGACCTGCTCATCTTATACCTATGAAGCGGTGGAAAAGTTCGGGGTGTTTAAAGGTTTGTATTTGGGATTTAGACGTTTTATCAGATGTAACCCATTACACAAAGGGGGCTATGACCCTGTCCCCGAAAAATTTTATTTTTTTGTTCATAAAAAAGAAAAAAACAAACAACACAGAAGGAGTGTATGACTTGAAAAAAGGATTGTTTTTTTTGATGTTACTATTATTTTTGAACGTTATAGCCTTTGCAATACCTGAAATAATGGTATCAGAAAGTTCACTAAATAAAGAAATTAACATTGAAATGAAATTGTACAGACTGAAGTTAGATCAAAATGGGCATATTTTAAATTTCGAACTCTATGATAGCAGAGCTAAAAAATATGAATTAGTTTATGAGTACACAGGAGATAGTTACAATATTTTAGATACTCAAAATATGACAGAAATTTTACCAAGTAACTATAATATAAGATTGGCGGAAGATCAAAGTTATATCGAAATAAACTACTTTTTCCCCAATGGAGGGCAGAAGATTTATAAGTTTTATAACGATCCTAACTATCATTTTGATGTTCAATTTAAAAATTTGAATGGATACGTTGTTTTACCGAGCATATCCTTTTCTTCTGGAATAAGATACAGCGGTAATGTTTTTGTTTCATACATTGACAAATCCGTTTTAACAGGTGAAGCCTTAGATTCTACGTTAGCCATCTATACCCCTGAAGAGATAGAATTTTCTCAAAACCAATATTTAACTCCATTAAATTATTCAGATCACAAAATAATTTCTTATTTGGGTCCTACCAAAAAAATTTTTATAAAAGAAACTTTTGACGGTATAGAAGAAGGAAATACTTACTCTACTATAATCGATTTAATGCAGGATTTAGGTAAATTTGGACCTTTTACTAATATTTTTTATTGGTTCGTGAACTTTTTCTGGTGGCTATTTAAAGTAACAGGTAATTTCGGTTGGGCTATAATACTCTTCACCCTCATAGTAAATGCAATACTATTCCCTGTATATGGGAGACAAAAGAAATCCATGATCGAAATGAAACAGTTACAACCAGAGCTTGACAAAATAAGGAAAAAATATAAGAACCCTCAAAAACAACAAGAAGAAATGATGAAACTGTACAAGGAAAAAGGAGTTAACCCTGCCGGAGGTTGTTTGACTTCTTTGATTCCTCTGCCCATTATGATCATATTATGGCAGGTGATTTATTATTTTGAAGGTAGTTATGCATACAACCCCAGATTTCTCTTTTGGACAGATCTTTCTCAAGGCGGTTTCCAAGCCAATTTTTTCTTACTATTAATAGCTATAATTGCTTCTTTAATAAATGCCCTTTTAATGTCGCAAGATGCCAGGAGCGCATGGACGTCGGTAATTATGTCTGTAGTGTTCCCTTTCATTTTAATTGGATTACCCGTCGGGGTATTCATTTATTATTCAATGAATTCTGTAATACAAACCTTGTTGACATTTGTGTACAACAGGATTTACAACGTCAAAGGCATTACGATTAGACAACTCGTTGGTTTGGGTCCAAAGCCTGTCAGGAGGTGAAATGATAATTGCTTAAATTACAAGGTAAGACGAAATTTGAAGGAACTGATTTGGAATCGGTTTTAGAAAAAGCAAAATCAGATTTTAACGCATCATGTATCGATGAGATTTCTTATAAGATTATTCAAGAACCTTCCAAGGGGTTTCTAGGGATAGGTAAAAAACCTCTCATTATCGAAGCTTATCCTAATGAAAAATATCTTATCAATAGAGTAAAAAATTTTTTGAAAAATATTCTTTCTTATTTTGAAGAAGATGTTGATATCAATATAAATTATCACAATAAGAACTTGAAAGTTTTTTTAGAAGGGGAAAACTTGGGTAAAGTAATAGGTAAACAAGGGCGGAACCTTGGAGCTCTACAGCATTTAACAATGATTTATGTCAATAGAATGACGGATACTAAATGTGATGTAAAATTGGATGTTGGAGATTATAGAAAGAAAAGAAAAAAAAGCTTAGAACTAATAGCAGACAATGCGGCCAAAAAGGCAATAACGACTAATGACAAGGTAGAATTGGCTCCCATGTTTTCTTTTGAAAGAAAAATAATTCACAAGTACATAAATTATAATTATCCAAAATTACACACCACCTCAATAGGGCTAGAACCTTATAGAAAAGTAGTGATCTACCCCTCGAAAAATGGTCACAATTAATAAAAGCACTTACATCGACACTAAGCACAGTATTCAAAACATTGGGGGAGGAAATATAATTGAAAACTGCTTACCAATATCAAGAACAAGTTCTTTCCATAATCAGTAGAGAAAATCTTCCTGATATTGGTGTTTTAGGTGGTATAGAAATCGAACATATTATAAAAAAAATAAAAGATAATATCAAAATAACAACTGAGGTAGCAGGTCCAGGGGGAAGGGTTGTTATTTATTTGAATGATTATTTTCATCTCAAACCATCGATATTTGATTTTTTAAGTTCTGATGAATATATTGAATTAATATTAAAAATTTTTCAAACAAAAGAAATTCCTATTATTTGGATGGACAAAGCTGGGGGAAATACAAGAAAAGTCAGAAACATAGAAGAAAATACTGAATACATAGATTTTCGTAATACAACTTTAAAGGTAGAACCTGAATTTATTACCGAATATCTGTACAATATTAAAAATCTTTTTATAGTGTATAACTCCTGGAACAAAAAGATAATTGATCTAACTAAGGTAAAAAGAAGAATATTTGTTGATTTACGGGAATTTTGTATAGATGAAATTGATAAATTTACATGTGATTATCTTTTTTTGAGCTCTAAAAAGGCATATAGACAATTAGCAGAAAAAAGTAGCAAGTTAAAAGCCAATAATAAGATAATTTTAGCAAAAGATGCGATCTCTTTTGACAGAAAAATATATGAAGTTAAAGTTAAAGAAAAAAAGTACTTTGAAGAGGCAGTGTCAGCTTTTGAAGCTAATTTTATCAGTAATATCATAAAAGGTTATACATTGAAATCAGCTGTTGATAGCTCTTTTAATCTTTACAATCATGTCCTTGAATGTGGAACCATTCCTACGGAAAAATTGTGATTATACCCTTCCCTTAAATTAAATAGATTTGCCTCAAAATTACTAAATTTAATCGGGTAGGAAGTTGATAAAAATTTTATCTATTTCCTACCCGATATTTATTTCTGGCAGCCCCACAGGGAATCGAACCCTGACTCTTGGACTGAGAATCCAATGGACTAGCCGTTATCCTATGGGGCCAATGGTATCTTTTCATTTTCAAATCCTTAGTAATTATATCAACCATCAATTACTTTGTCAATAGATTTGAAACTTAAAAATGCGCTTCTAATATTCCTGCATAATATTTTCTATCATCTTTTTTCTAGCGGGATGTTTCAATTTTCTGATAGATTTAGACTCTATTTGCCTTATTCTTTCTCTTGTTACGTTAAAAAATTCTCCAACTTCTTCGAGCGTTTTTTGTTTCCCATCCACGAAACCATATCTCATTTTTAGTATCATGGCTTCCTTAGGTGAGAGCGTATCGATGATCATTTCCATTTTTTGACGAATAACCATCTTTCTTCCTTCTTCATCGGGAGTAGGTGATTCAGAGTCAATAAAATCGAGCACCTCAGTTTCTCCTTCAGCATCTACGTCGTTAGAAACTGGAGCATTTAAGGAGAATATATTTTTAGCACTAATTAATACCTCTTTCATCTTATCTACAGGCTTGTCCATCAAAACAGAGAGTTCTTCTAAATCAGGCACTTCACCATGTTCTTGAACATACTTATTTACCACCCTATTCATTCTATTTATTGTTTCTACCAAATGAACTGGGATTCTTACGGTTCTTCCCTGATCAGCAATCGCTCTTGTTATTGCCTGGCGTATCCACCAATAAGAATAAGTAGAGAATTTGTAACCTTTTTTCCAATCGAATTTAGCGACAGCTTTCATTAAACCTATATTTCCTTCTTGTATGAGATCCAAAAAGCCTAATCCATGACCAACATACCTTTTAGCAATACTGATAACTAATCTAAGATTAGCTTTTATAAGCTCCTCTCTGGCTCTTTTATCTCCCATCTGGGCCTTTCTTGCAAGCTTTCTTTCTCGTGAAGGTGTTAATAATTTGCTCTTACTAATCTCTTTCAGATATATTTTAATTGGATCCTGCAACGAAATATTATCACACATCTCGACTTCAACATCAGCAAAATCTTCGAAAATCTCTTCGTATTCTTCAGAATCTTTATATTCTTCATTAGTCTGCAAATCTTTTTCTTCATCATCTTCATAAAAGTGACGTATTGAACTATCTACTACAGAAATATTAGATTTCTTTAATTCATTGTAAAAAGTTATTAAAAATTCTAGTGTAAAATTCTCACGCATTTGGGTAGGAATAGATTCATCAATTTCTTCAAAAGTTACTGAACTCCGATCCTTCGATAGCTTTTTTTTGATTTTCCTTAATATTTCATCAGTGATGACAGTAGGACTTTTTTTAATAGTTAAAGATAAGGAATATTTTTCGACTTTTGAGCTTTTATCAACTTGGGAAAAATCTGTGCTTTTCGATTCAAAGTTCGCACTTTTGCCTTTTTCTATCATAAAAACTCACCTTCTATTAAAAAATTAGAATAAAGAAATTAATAAAGGTTCTATCACGAAAAT
>NZ_JALY01000035.1:0-2096 GCF_002924615.1 Petrotoga halophila DSM 16923
GCACCTAAAAGACCTTTGAATTTATCAAAAAGAGAAGTAGAACTAGCCCTTGCAAACGCTTTAAGGTACGTGCCGGAAAGTTTGCATGAAGAATTGGCTCCAGAATTTTTACAAGAGTTGTTTACTAGAGGGAGAATTTATGGATACAGGTATAGGCCTGAGGGCAACATTAAGGCAAAACCTATAGATATGTACAAGGGTAAGTGTATTGAAGGAAAGGCATTTCAGGTCATGATCGATAATAACTTGGATTTCGATGTCGCTTTGTATCCTTATGAACTGGTAACCTATGGTGAAACCGGTCAAGTTTGTCAAAATTGGATGCAGTACAGGTTGATTAAAAAATACTTAGAAGAACTAACAAGGGAACAAACCTTAGTTGTGGCTTCAGGACATCCCCTAGGCTTGTTCAGATCAACTCCAAATAGTCCACGAGTGATAATAACAAATGCTTTGATGGTTGGGATGTTTGATGACCAAGAACATTGGATCAAGGCGCAAGCCATGGGTGTTGCCAACTACGGGCAAATGACTGCTGGAGGGTGGATGTATATAGGACCTCAAGGTATCGTTCATGGTACTTACAATACTTTGTTGAACGCAGGAAGGTTGAAATTAGGAATACCACAAGATAGTGATCTAAGAGGACGCTTGTTTGTTAGTTCAGGTTTAGGTGGAATGAGCGGTGCTCAAGCTAAAGCAATAGAAATCGCAAGAGGAGTTGGAATAATTGCAGAAGTGGATTATTCCAGAATTCAAACAAGACTCAACCAAGGTTGGTTAAAAACCTACAGCAAAGATTTGGATGAAGTTTTTGAAATAGCCTTCGATCATCTAAATAGAAAAGAACCCATTTCCATCGGTTATTATGGTAATATTGTAGATCTATTGGAATACATTGTAAAGAAAGGTATAAAAATAGATTTGTTATCAGATCAGACATCTTGCCACGCCGCCTACGAGGGAGGGTACTGCCCTCAAGGCTTGACTCATGAAGAGAAGAATCAGCTCCTAGAAACAAATGAAGAGAAATTTGTTGAATTAGTCAACAATTCATTGAGAAGACATTTTGAGCTTATAAAAACAATGGTTGAAAGGGGAACCTACTTTTTTGACTATGGGAATAGTTTCATGAAGGCGGTTTTTGATGCAGGCGTGAAAGAAATAGCAAAAAATGGCTTGGATGAAAGCGAAGGATTCATATTTCCCTCGTATGTGGAAGACATAATGGGACCATTAATATTCGACTACGGTTATGGACCTTTCAGGTGGGTATGTTTAAGTGGAAAACGGGAAGATCTATTGAAAACGGATAAAGCAGCGATGGAATGCATAGATCCCAATAGAAGGGGCCAGGATAGAGATAACTACATATGGATTAGAGATGCTGATAAAAACAATCTCGTTGTAGGCACTCAAGCACGAATTCTTTATCAAGATGCTATGGGAAGGATGAAGATAGCGCTTAAATTCAATGAAATGGTTAGAAAAGGGGAAGTTGGCCCCATTATGCTCGGAAGGGATCATCACGATGCAGGTGGAGCTGACTCTCCTTTTAGAGAAACGGCGAATATAAAAGATGGGAGTAATATAATGGCAGATATGGTAACCCATGACTTTGCTGGAAACATAGCAAGGGGAATGAGTTTGGTAACACTGCACAACGGAGGTGGAGTTGGTATCGGTAAAGCCATTAACGGTGGTTTTGGATTGGTTCTTGACGGAAGTGAAAGGGTGGATGAAATAATAAAGAACGCAATTCCATGGGATGTTATGGTTGGGGTTGCCAGACGATCATGGGCTAGAAATGAAGCTTCTATAGAAACATCAATAGAGTACAACAAAGAAAACAAAAACACGGACCACATAACTTTGCCATACATTGCTGATAAAGATATGATAAAAGATTTGGTTGACAAATACTATGAGGGTTAGGAGGTAGATACTTTGAACAAAATTGTAGAATGTGTTCCAAATTTCAGTGAAGGAAGAGATAAAGAAAAGTTAGAACGGATTGTAGATGAAGTAAGAAAACAAGAAGGAATAAAATTATTAGATTACTCTATGGATAAAGATCATAACAGAAGCGTAGTTAC